>NZ_DEPM01000174.1:18626-47746 GCF_002358775.1 Martelella sp. UBA3392 | reverse complement strand
CCGCGCATGTTTCCTGGCGCGCTGCCGATATCGCCGCCGATCCCCACATGCGCGGCCGCGGCAGCGTGGTGGAGGTTACCGAAACTGATGGAAGCCACCGCATGGCGGCCGGCTTTCCGGCACGGTTTTCGGCAAGCGATGCGCCGGGCATGACGCGCGGCACGCCGGGCCTCGGCGAGCATGAGGATTATGTCTATGGCGAGCTTCTGGGCATCGGCCGCAAGGAGCGCGATCGGCTCGTGGAAGAACGGGTCATCTACTGATCTGCAACGCGGGCGGGACTTTTGTCCGGAGGCGCGCAAAAGCAAAATGGGTTTTGAGGAGTGAGAATTTGACCGTTGAAGCCGCAATGACAGGCCCCGAAAGCGCCATCGGGCGTCGCGAGACAAAGACCGAGACGATCCTGGCCGAGCGGGTGGCCGCACTCGTCGAGACGTTGGAATTGCCGGACATGCCGGTCGCCGGTCAGCCGCTGCCGGCGGGTTTCCACTGGCTGTTCTTCCCCCCCTTCGTCCGCCGCTCCGGCCTCGGCGTTGACGGACATCCGAAAACCGGCGGCTTCCTGCCCGACACCGGTCTACCCCGACGTATGTGGGCCGGCGGCCGCATCTCCTATCACGCGCCGCTTGCCGTTGGCGCGGTCGCCGAGAAGGAAAGCGAAATCCTCAACGTCGTCGAAAAGAACGGCCGCGCCGGCCGTCTCGTCTTCGTCACCGTCCGCCACCGTATTTCAAGCGGCGGCACGCTTTGCATCGAAGAGGAACAGGACATCGTCTACCGCGAGCCGCCGGCGGCCGACGCCCCGAAACCGGTTCCGGCCGCAGCTCCCGAAGGGGCGGCATGGACGAAAGAGGTCAAGCCCGATCCCGTCCTGCTGTTCCGCTATTCGGCGCTGACCTATAACGGCCATCGCATCCATTACGACCGTCCCTATGCCACGCAAGAGGAAGGCTATCCGGGCCTCGTTGTCCACGGGCCGCTGGTCGCCACGCTGCTGCAGGATTTCGCCCATCGTTGCCGTCCTGAGGGAAGGCTGGCGCGGTTCGAATTTCGCGGCATGGCGCCGCTTTTCGTCGACGACAGTTTCACGCTGGAGGCTGCGGAAGGTGAAACACCCGACAGTCTTTCGCTGTGGGCGAGAGGCCCGAACGGCGAACTGGCGATGAAGGCCGAAGCGGTGTTCGGAGCGTGATGCCGATGGCCACACCGCGCAGCTATCTGTTCGTGCCGGGCAATCGCCCCGACCGGTTCGCAAAGGCCGCCGGCGCCGGTGCCGGCGCGGTGATCTTCGATCTCGAGGACGCCGTCGGCCCCGACGCCAAGGATGATGCCCGCGCCCATGTCGCGCGATGGTTCGCTGACGGCGGGACGGGCATCGTGCGGATCAATGGCGCCGACACGCCCTGGCATGGCGATGACATCGCGGCTTTGCGCGATCTTGCGGCGGAGATCATGGTTCCCAAGGCTGAACCCGCGGGCATGGCGGATATTGCAGCGACATTGCCCGCCCGCCCGCTCATGGCGCTGGTGGAAACCGTCGCCGGTCTTGCCGCGCTGCGCGACACGGTGAAGGTGCCGGGTCTGACGCGACTTGCCTTCGGCAATCTCGATTTCAGCGCGGATGCCCGCATTCCCGAAGGCAGCCCCGCGCTCGATCATGCCCGCTTCGAACTCGTGCTGGCCTCGAGGCTCGGCGACCTCCTGCCGCCGATCGACGGCGTCACCACGGCGCTCTCCGACCTGGATGTGATCGCGCGCGACGTGCGCCACGCGCGGTCTATGGGCTTCGGCGCAAAACTGTGCATCCACCCCGCGCAGGTCGCGCCGGTCAATGCCGGCTTCGCGCCGAGCGATGACGAGATCGCATGGGCCCGCCGGGTCATCGCAGCGCTGGAAAGCGCCAGAGGCGCGGCGGTCCGGCTCGACGGCAAGATGATCGACCGTCCCTTGATCGATCACGCCCGGCTGATCCTCGGGGACATAGCCTGAACCTTTGGCCTGGGCGGATGAAATCACCTGCCGCCCGCCAAGATGCGTCAAGACAAATGGAGCGGTTGCGCCCTGAATGCGCAACCGCTCTTTAAGCTTTACGGGAAGGGCGCACGGGCTCTGCTGGATATCCCCTCGTCCGACGGTTATCGGGAGAGCCGCGTTTCCGGAAGCCAGGTCGCTATTTCCGGAAAGGCGATCAGCAGCAGCAGGAATGCCATCGCCGTCACCGCGAAGGGCGCAATACCCGCGAACACCTGGGGAAGCGAGATCGGACGTCCGAGATTGGCCGCCGGGTCCGATGCGATCCGATGGACAACGAATGACAGGATCCCGAGGGGCGGCGTCAGCAGTCCGACCTCGGCCATCACCACGAGAAACACGCCGAACCAGAGCGGGTCCACGCCGACGGCCTGTAGCGGCGAGAGCAGGACGGGGATGGTGAGCAGCATCATCGCCAGCGTGTCCATGAACATTCCGAGGAACAGGTAGACGAGGATCAGCAGCAGAAGCAGCTCGGTCTTGCCGAGACCAAGGTCGAGGATCAGCCCGGCGATGGTGTTGGGAAGCTGGCTGAGCGCCATGGCCCGCGTCAGTACCGCGATGCCGATGATCAGCAGGAAGACGGCGGCGGTTCCCGTCAGTGCGCCCAGCAGCGATTCGCGCATCATGACCAGCACATCGCGCGGCCCCTGTCCGCGCATCAGCATTGAGGCGCTGCCGAAGATCAGCGAGGCGATCATGCCGTAGACACCGGCTTCGGTCGCCGTAAAGATGCCGGCGAAAATGCCGCCGACCACGCACAGGATGACAATGCCGATCGGGGCGATGTCGAGGAGCGAGGCCATGCGCATGCGCCAGGTGATCCCGCTCATATCCACCGCCGGCGCAAGGCCCGGCGTCACCATGGCTCGGATGATGATCATGGCGGAAAAGCTGCCCGCCAGCAGCAGGCCGGGCACGAAGCCGGCAAGCAGTTGCAGGCCAACGGGCGTGGAGGCAGCGCCTGCGTAAATGACAAGCAGCAGGCTGGGCGGGATGATCTGGCCCAGCGTGCCCGCGGCCGCCACGCTGCCGACCGCAAGCCGGGGATCGTAACCCGATTTGAGCATTTCGGGGATCGATACCCTGCCGAGCGCGAAGGTGATGCCGATCGTGCTTCCGCTGCTTGCCGCTAGTACTGCGCCTGCGGTGTTGGTGGCCACGGCCAGGCCGCCCGGCATCCAGCCGAACCAGCGCCTCGCCGCTTCGAAAGCGTTCGACGTCAGGCCCGATTTCCACAGGATCATGCCCATGAGGATGAACATCGGGATCACGCTGTATGACCAGGATGCGACGGAATCGAATGCAACCGACTTCATCGACGAAGTCACGACGCGCAGGCCGGCCAGCGAGTAGAGCCCCAGAAGCGCCGCTCCCAGCATCGCCACGCCGACGGGAATGCCCATCAGCAGGAGAATGATGCTGAGCAGGATCACCAGGATGCCGGACATCTGCTTGGAAAGGTCGCCGAAGAGCAGCGCCCCGGTGGCGCCGAGCGCCAGAACCATCATCACGATGAACACTGCCACGGCGGGGCGGGTGCCGCGTTTCTCCTGTGCGGGAAAATTGGTGTCGGAGCTGTTCGCTTTCACAACGCGGCCTCGTCGACGTCGAAATCTATTTCTCTTGGCAGCCGGCTGCTGAAATGCCGCCAGGCGGTCGCCAGCAGTTGCAGCGAGAGGACGATGACGCCTGCGACCGCCACGAATTTGAACGGCCAGATCATCACCGGCGGCGAGGACGACGTGGTCTCGCCGATCTTGGCGCTGCGGGCGGCGTCAACCCAGGTATAAAAAGCCAGAAACATCAGCAGGACGGCCGCGAGCAGGCTGAAAATCCCTTCAATGGCGCGCCTCAGCCCGATGGGCAGGGAATCCAGCAGCACAGTCACCTTGATGTGGTCCTGCATCTTTTCGGTATAGCCGAAGGCCAGCAATGCCAGCATCGGCATCCACCAGTTGATCGTCATGTCGATCGTCCCCGGAATGGCCCGGTGCAGGAAGGTCCGCCCCAGCACGTCGAGGAACACGTTCAGCGCCAGCAGCACCAGCCCGGCCGCGGCCAGCGCCGCAGACAGGCCGGACAATCCGTCGATCAGCCTGATCGGCAATGGCAGCTTCTCGGACGTCTGCGGCGTTGACGCCTCTGGCGATCCGGTCATGGTGTTTCGAGCCCCTCAGTCATGGACGTATACGACGGACGAGTATGCCGAAAATCCCCGGACGGCGGAACCGGCCGGGAAGGTCCGCGCCCGGATTACTGGCCGATGATCACCGGCCCGGCTTCTTCCTTGTAGGTCTCGATGAAACCTGAAAGGTCGACGTCGCTCAGACCTGTGAAGGCGTCCATGATCGCGGCGGGCGAACGTTCGGCGATAGGATGACCCTGATCGACCAGAACCTGGCGCCAGTAGTCCAGCCGTTCCAGATAGCGATCGACCTCTTCCTGCGGGTTCTCGATCGTGGACGGAGCAGTCTCAGCCATGGCGGCCACCGTTTTGGCGCGCTGTTCGGCGATCACCGGCTCCAGTTCGGACACGTCGTTGACGCGGATTTCCTCAGCGGTGATGAGATCGCCGACCTTGGCCTCGAGTTCGAGATAGGTCTTCCAGATATTGCTGGCGGCGATGATGTTCTGTTCGTTGATGAAGGCCTGCAATTCCGGCGGGAAGCTGTTCCAGGTGTCAAGGTTCATCACCCAGGCCGAGGACTGCATGTGCGACAGGGTCACCGGGACATATTCCTTGGCGACGTCCTTGTAGGTCATCGCGCTGGCGAGCTGGTAGGGGTTCTGGCCGATACAGTCGATCACGCCGCGCTGCAGGGCTTCGTAGGTCTCGTTGAAGGCGATGCTGACGGAGGTGGCGCCGATGGCCGCGACCTCATCGGCCCACACTGGGCCGCTGGTGCGCATCCGCTTGCCCTTGGCGTCCTCAAGCGTCGAGACGGGCGTGTTGCAGAGAAGGTTGTAGGGCGGGGTCGACGTGGTTTGCAATATCTTGAGATTGTGCTCGGCGAATTCGTCGATCAGCGGCTGGAAGGTATAGGCGGTCTCCAGAGCCGTCGCGCCGCCGGCGGCGACATCGTGCACGGTCGATCCGGTAAGCGCCGAGCCGAAGCCATAGAACCAGGCGCCGACCGGGAATTCCTGCGGAATGTAGCTTGCCAGAACCAGACCGATATCCGCCACGCCGTCGGCAACACCCTCGGCCGTGTCCAGCGCGCCCAGCAGCGAGGCCGACCAGTAGTTTTCGAAGGTGATCTTGCCCTCGGTGAATTCGGTGATGGCCTCTTCCCACTTCACCATGGCAGCGCCGAAATTGGCGTTCTGGTCGCCGGAAAAATCGGCCAGCTTCAGCGTCCGCGGCTCAAGATTCTCAAGCCATTGCTCGGCGGCATGTGCGCCGCCGGCGGAGATGACAAGTGCGATGGCCGAAACGGCGGCAAGATACGGTACGCCCGTCATTTTCGTGAGATGCATTCATTCCTCCCTGAGTGCCTTCGGCGCGAAAAGGTGATGAACGCGCCGACCTCCACCCTCCGCTTATCATATACCATTATATAGAACAAGTCGAAAAAGGCTTTGACGCAACGCGGACGGTGCGTCTCTGCTGCATGAAAACGGCGAGATACCTAATAAAATTGAGGAATGTTGCAGGCGGCATCGCGGATTGACTTTATCCAGCGGTCTCATTGAAGCGCTTGTGTTGTCAGGCGCTCCATGAGAGGCTGTTCGTGTATTCCATATTATGGTACATATTTATGATGGCGCCGCGGGCGGTGGAGCGAGGCGCGCGGGATGGGAGAGGAAGAATGACGAAAGAAGAGAGGGTGGTCGAGGTGGAGATGCGCGGGGCGATAGCGGTGATCACGCTCAATCGACCGAAGACGCGCAATGCGGTCAACCGGGCGATGAACGAACAGGCCGTCGCGGCGATGGATGCTTTCGATCGGAACCCCAAGTTACGGGTGGCGATCCTGACGGGGGCGGGTGGCACGTTCTGTTCCGGCATGGACCTCAAGGCCTTTGTCGCCGAGGGCATTCCCTCCGTCCATCCGTGGGGATTTCTGGGGCTCGAACATCATCGCTTCCGCAAGCCTGTCATTGCAGCGGTGGAGGGCGATGCCCGCGCCGGCGGTTTCGAGGCGGCGCTTGCCTGCGACCTGATCGTCGCCGCGCGCGATGCGCGGTTCGGGCTGTCGGAGGTGAAGCGCGGTCTGGCGGCGCTGGGCGGCGGGCTGTTTCATCTGCCGCGCAAGGTGCCGGTCAATGTCGCGATGGAAATGGCGCTGACCGGCGAGCCGATCACCGGCGAGCGGGGATATGAACTCGGCCTGGTGAACCGGCTGTGTGCGCCGGGAGATGCGCTGGTCGAGGCGCTGGCGCTGGCCGGCGAGATCGCGGCCAACAGCCCGCTCGGCGTCGAGGCGAGCAAGGCGGTGATCGCCAGCCAGCACGACTGGAGCTTCGAGGAGAAGACGGCCCGGCAGCAGGCGATCGGCGGACATCTGGCGTCGTCGCTGGATGCGCGCGAAGGCGCGCTCGCCTTCGCCGAGAAACGCCCGCCGAAATGGCAGGGTCGGTAGGCCGGCAGTCGTCAGGCGTTTTCGCCCGGTTGCGGGAGCGCCACAAGGGCGGTTCCGGCAAGGACGCATGTGCCGTCCTCGAGCGCGGCTGCGATCGCGAGGGTGAGACGGATTCCGTCTGCATCGTCACGCCGGGCGGTCACGGTTCCGGTGCACACCAGCACTGTCCCCAACGGGGTTTTGGCGAGAAAGCGAAGGTCAAGCTGGCGCAGCGCGGCCTGCCCGCACCAGCCGGAGACGAGCCGGGTTAGGACGCCCATCGTCAGCAATCCGTGTCCGAACACCTCATCGGCGCCGGCGGCGCGGGCGAAATCACTGTCGAGGTGGATCGGGTTGTGATCGCCCGACGCCTTGGCGAAGCGCGCCAGCCGGTCGCGGGTGATCGGGCCGAAGCGAATTTCGGGCAGCGCATCGCCAACACGGGCCGCGGTCGGCGCGCCGTTCATGCCGAACCCTCTGGCCGGACGTGGATATAAATGCGGCTCACGGTCGTCAGAAGTCCGCGTTCGGGGTGCCCGATCCGCGAGGTGACGCGCGCAAGGTCGAGCGCGCCGCCCTTCTTCAGCTCGAAACCGTCGATCCGATGGCGTATCGTTACGGTTTCGCCGGCCAGCATCGGTGCGAACAGATCATAGGTTTCGGACCCGTGCACGATGTAGCGCAGATCGGCGCCGATGAGGTCCAGAACGGTAGGGTTTCCCTGCTCCCGCGCCTGCCGGGCGGTTTCCTCGTCGATTACATGGGCGAAGGTCGGCGGTGCCACGATGCCGGCGTAACCGGCCCGGCGCGCGGCCTCCTCATCGAAGTGAATCTCCGAGCTTTCGCCGATTGCCTCGCAGAGCGCGGCAATGCGGCAGGCCTCAATTGTCCAGGAATAGGGGCCGACTTCCCGGCCCAGCGCGTCGCGCCTGAAATGCCAGCCGGTCATGACGCCCTCGAAGACATTGTGTCAGGCCCGCTCGTCGCGAAACCGTGCGATCTCGCTTGACATGACCGAGATCCATTCGCGCACATTCTCCGGGGTCGCGTCTGGCCCATAGGCCGCAAGCGATACGGCAAAGCCCGGCGGCCCAACGCTTGCGGGGATGCACATGCCGAGGCCGAAGGTCGAGGAGTAGACCTGACGGTCGCTGATCGCATAACCCGCGGCCCGGGCCTTCGCAACGTTCTCCCGGATGTTCTCGACCGTAAGGTCGGCATACTGGCCGAGTTCCGGCTTGATGGCGGCCAGCACCCGCTCGACATCCTCATCGCCGAGTTCCGAAAGCAGCGCGGTCGCGCCCGCACCCGCGCCCAGCAATCGTCGCTGCCCCACATCCACGGGCATGACGCGGATCACCGACGTGCCCTCCGCCTTGGCGAGGCAGACCGCTTCGAGACCGGAGCGCCGCATCAGATAGGCGGTGATGCCGGTCTTTCTGGCAAGCCGTTCGGGCAGCGAGCGCAGCCCGGCGATATCGACGACCCGGTCCGTTACCGCAAGCCCCAGTTCGTAGCACAGAAGTCCGATCCCATAACGCCGCGTGACCGGGTCGTAGGTGGCGAGATCGGTGTCGGTCAGCGATTTGAGGATGCGGTGCACGGTGGATTTCGGCAGGTCGAAACTCGTGGCGATCGCGCTCAGCGTGGCGGGAGCGTCCTCGGTCGCGCGGGCGATGCGCGTCAGTATCGCGACGGCGCGGCGGATCGCCTGTGTTCCCTCCTGTGACAATGGTTCGGTCCTCCATGTTGCGCGGATCGGTCCATGTTCTAGACGCCCGGCTTCGCCGCCACAAGCCGGACGAGAGCCGCACCTCAGCTTTCGACCGTATCGGCCTCGCCGATCGCGATCTCGCGCAGGTCGGATTTCCTGACCTTGCCGATCGCGGTGGTCGGCAACTCCTCCACGACATGGAGCCGTTCGGGAAATTTCTGGCGGGCAAGGCCGAATTCCGTCAGATGCGCATCCATGATAGCGAAGTCGAAATGGTAGCCAGCCTGCGGCACCACGAAGGCCACGACCATCTCCCCACGTTCCTCGTCCGGTATGCCGACGATCGCGCATTGCCGGACGGCGGGATGCTGCATCAGCGCATTCTCGATTTCGAGCGGGCTGAGGTTCTCGCCCTTGCGGATGATGATGTCCTTGGTCCGTCCGGTGATTTCCAGAAAACGTCCTTCGATCCGGCGACCCAGATCGCCCATCATGAAATAGCCGTCCGGTCGGAAATTGCCCTCCTCATGGGCAGGGTCGAGATAGCCGATCAGCATGCGCGGTGCGCGGGCGGCGATTTCGCCGGTTTCCCCTTCGGCGACGGGTCGGCCTTCGGGATCGAGGATCAGCATCTCGGCCTCGATCTCGCCATCGGTCCCGGCGAAGGCCTCCGCCTCGGCGCGGGTCCTGATGCCGGGACAGGCGACCGGGACCTCGCTCGATCCGTAAGCCCGCGAGACCACCGCGTTGGTAAACCGCTCGAGCCCGCGCCGGATCAGTTGCGGGGGAACGCTCGCCCCGCCGCAGATGAAGCGGCGCAGGCTGGGCAGGCGGGTATCGGCGCGCTCGGAAGCCGCGATGAGATTGACGAGGAACGGCGTGGCGCCTGCCATGAAGGTTGCGCCGTGGGCATCGATTTCGGCAACCGCCAGATCGGGGTCCCAGCGCGTCGTCAGGATCGCGGTGATATCCGAAATCCACGGAAACTCGAAGGCGTAGATCGATCCGCCGATATGGCCGATGGGCGAGGGGATGTAGAACCGGTCCTGCCCGGTTATCCCCCAGAACGTGCTGGTCGAGCGCACGAAGGAGTCCATCGAGGCATGGCTGTGCAGCACCGCTTTCGGCATGCCCGTGCTGCCCGATGTGAAGAACACCGTCTTGATGTCGTTGAAATCGGGCAGGCGCGGCGCGGCGGGCGGCGTCGCAAGCAGCGCCTCGAAACTGTCGGGCGATGCTTCGCCGGCGCGCACCGTGAGCACCATGTGATCGAGCCCGTCCAGCCCGGCATGAAGCGCGGGAAAGTCCGTCCGGCCCAGCATTTCCGGTATGAACACGGCGCGAATGCCGCAGGTCGGCAGCATATGCCGCAGCTCTGCCGCGCGGTAGATCGTCATGAGCGGCACGATCCGGAAACCGAACAGCGCCGCCGCCATGTTGATGACGCAGGCCTCCCACCAATTGGGCAGCTGGAAGCCGATTGCGTCGCCGGGCCGCAGGCCGCGCGCCAGCAATCCGCCGCCAAGCCGAAGCGCCAGATCCACCATCTCGCCGCGAGAAAGCGTGCGTTCGCTGTCGATCACGACGATCCGTTCGGGATCGGCCTCGGCCTTGGCGAGCGCGATGGCCCCCAGGCTTTCGCCGTCGGCCGGCAGGATCCGTCCCGCCGCTTTCAGCTCGGCCAGTCTTTTGTCCAGAACGTTCATGTCTTGCCTTTCTGGTCGCAACCGCGCCTATTCTTTGGCCTTGGCGGCTATCCGGGCCTTCATTTCGTGAACGGCGCGGCGATGCGCCTCGGTGCGCACGGAGACGGATTCGTAGGCGATGCCAGGGTCCATCAGCGCGTGGGCGATGCGCTTCAGTTCGAGGTTCACCGTCACCTTGGTCCAGCGGATTGCCTCGGTATTGCCCGAAAGGAGCTCCTCGCACAGTTCATCGACGCGCGCGTCGAGCTCCTCGGCGGGCAGGGCGTAGTTCACCAGCCCGAGGTTTGCGGCCTCGGCCCCGGTCAGGAGACGCCCGGTCATCAGGAATTCCTTGGCGCGCGGAAAGCCCAAGAGTTGCGGCCAGATGATCGCGCCGCCATCGCCGGCGACCAGACCGACCTTGACATGGGGGTCACCGATCTTGGCCTTCTCGTCGATGAAGATCAGGTCGCAGAACAGCGCGATGGTTGCGCCGAGCCCGACGGCTGCGCCATTGACGCGCGCGATCACCGGTTTTTCGATGTCGAGGAGCGAAAACACGATCCGCTTGGCGTCGGCGGCCTCCCGGTCGAATTCGGCGGGATTGGCGATCAGCTCTTCCATCCGGTTGAGGTCGCCGCCGGCGGAAAACGCCCGCCCTGCGCCGGTGAGCACGATGACGTCGGAACCCGGATCGCGCCCGGCGAATTGCAGGGCTTCGACGAATTCCTGATGCATGACCTGGCCGAAGGCGTTGAGCACATCGGGACGGTTGAAGCTAATCGTCAGCCGGCGGCCCCTGCGCTCCAGCAGCAGGGCCTCGAATTCGGGCAGGTTCGTCATGCATTCCTCCAGAGCCGATCGGCGGCCATTTGCAAATTCGTCGATGCGCCGCCCAGTTCGGAGCGCAGGTGGCGGAGCCGGTAGGTCCAGCGGTGGAGCGGATGTTCCAGCGTCAGGCCCATCGCGCCCATGAACTGGTGGAGATCATAGACGATCTGCGTGGAAATTGACGACGTATAGCCGAGCGCGATCGCGGCGTCGGCACTGTCGAGCTCCTGCGCGGCCTTGAGCGTCAGCCAGTAGGCGGGTTCGAGCCGCGCCGAGGCCATGGCGAGGCGGTGCTGAACGCCCTGGAAGGCTCCGAGCGGCCGGCCGAACTGTTCGCGGTCCTTGACGTGAGCGATGACGGCATCGAGCCCGCCCCGCATCGCGCCCGCCAGTTCGGCGGCAACGGCGATCCGCCACAGGTCGCGGATCCGCCCGGCATCGGCGTCGAGGCGGCGCCATTCCAGCGCCTCGTTCACGATCTCGCCCATCGGATAGGCGTTGATGGTGGGCAGTTCGCGCACATCGCCATCGGATAGCAGGGCGGCATGGACGCCATCGTCATCGATGCGCAGCACAGCCTTCGCCATCGGCAGGAAGCGCACGGCGCCGCCGCGTCGGTCGGTCATCACCGCGATCGGGCGCGGCAGGTCCTCGCCAAGCGCCGGCCGCAGCATGGCCGAGGCGGCGGCCTCGATATTAACGGACAGCCGCGACAGCCGCCATATCATCGCGGCGGCGGCGATCGAGCCAAGGCTTTCCTCCGCGCCGGCATCATAATAGCCGTTCTCATCCAGCGTCCGGTCCAGCGCTTTTGACCAGACCTGCCGGCTCCAGTCGCCCGAGGGCTCCCATTCGGTGCCCTCACCAAGCGCGATCTGCTCAAGGCCGGACAGGAGCGCGGTCATGTCTTCGTTCGGTTCGAAATACATCAGCGTGGCCCCCTCGGCAGTTCAAGATGGCGCTGGGCAATCAGGTTGAGCTGGATCTCTGTCGCGCCCGAGGCGATGCCCGCGACGATCGCCCGTTCATGATGCGCCAGATATTCGGGATAGGCGTTGCCGGTGGTGAATTCGGGCATGAAATCGAGCGCGAAATCGAGCACTGCGTTATCGGCCGCCACCGTCGCCACGCGGGCAAGGCTGGCGTCTGGCCCGGGCGTTTGTCCCCGCGCGCGCATGTCCACGAGCCGGTAGACCAGAAGCCGCGCCGCCTCGCAGGCCGCCGCGGCTTCGCCCGCCCTCATGCGTACCACGCCGTCGTTGAAGCGGTCCTGCCGCTTCAGGTCGGCAACGATATGGCCGAGCACCCGCGAAGACATCGCGTAGCGTGGAATGCCGACCCGTTCGTTGGTCAGCGAATAGTTGATGATTTCCCAGGCCTGGCCTTCCTCGCCGAGCCGCGTTGAAACCGGCACGCGCACGTCGGTGAAGAACACCTCGTGGATGTCGCCATGTCCGACAAGGCTCGGGATCGCGCGCACCTCGATGCCTGGCGTATCCATCGGAACGAGCAGGATCGCGATCGCGGATTTCCCCGCTGAAAGCGGCCCGGTGCGCACCAGCAGGAAACAGGTTTCGGCAAGGCTGGCATAGGAGGTCCAGATCTTCGTGCCGTTGATCACATAGTGGTCGCCATCCCGTTCCGCGCGCGTGCGCAGCGAAGCGAGGTCGGATCCGGCATTGGGCTCGGAAAAACCCTGGCACCAGATCGCCTTGCCCGCCGCCATCGGCGGCAGATAGCGGTCCTTCTGCGCCTCGCTGCCGTAACGCATCAGCGTCGGGCCGATCCAGTTGACATTCATGTACTGTCCGCCGCGCGGCTCGCCAACCGCCCACATTTCCTCGCCGAGAATCAGGTGTTCCCATGCGGTGCCGTTCGCGCCGCCAAGCGCTTCGGGCCAATGCGGCACGAGAAATCCCGCCTCGGCCAGCTTCGGGCAAAAGTCGAGACTGAATTCGGTCTGTTCCTTGGAACCCGGGCCATGCCGGGCGATCTCCGGCCATTCCGCCGGGAGTTCCTTTTCAAGAAAATCGCGGACACGTGCCCGGTAGCGGCGATTGTCGTCGCTCCAATCAAAATCCAAAGCTTCCTCCCGTCGTCCTCGAACGGCAAACGTTCCGTATTGCGGGAACAATGATTTGAAAGATTTTTGGTGTCAAGTGGCGGAATATGTTGAAAACCATGAAATCATTCACTAGCGTGAAAGAAAACGAGATGAGCGCTTTCAGGTATCGTTCCATAATGTGGATTTTAAGAGAGAGGGCGACATGCGGACTAGCGTCGTAACCGGCTGTGCGGGAGGCATCGGCCGTGCGATTTGCGGGGCGCTCCGGGCCGGGGGCGACCGGATCATCGGGCTCGGCCAGGGCGCGACCCCGAAGGACTGGCCTTCCTCGGATCGGTTCCTCGCCTGTGATCTGACGGACATGGATGCGCTCCAGCGTCTGCTGCCGGAACTCGACCGCGACGGGCCGGTGGCCTGTCTGGTGAACTGCGCCGGGCTTTATGAAAAGCGCGGCGTGTTCGACACGACGCTTGCCGATTTCGACCGGGCCATGGCGGTCAATGTTCGCGCGCCGTTCGTTCTGTCGCAATATCTGGCGCGGGGCATGGCCGTGCGCGGCGGCGGCGTGATCGTCAACGTCGCCTCGCTGGCGGCGACGATCGGCAGCCCGTTGATCAGCTACGGCACAAGCAAGGCCGCCGTGGTCGGCCTGACCAAGAGCCTGGCGCGGGCGCTGGCGCCCCATGGCATCCGCGTGAATGCGGTCTCGCCGGGGATCACCGACACGGCCATCGCACGCGATGTCGATCCGGCGCAGATGGCGCGCCAGATGGAAAATGTGGCTATGAAACGATGGGCGGAGCCGGCGGAGATCGCGCGTGTAGTCGCCTTTGTCGCATCCGACGGCGCAAGCTACATGACCGGTACCGATGTCAGCGTGAACGGAGGATGGATCACGTGAGGATGAAATGCACCTGAAGGATTCCGAAGATCATATCAGTTTCCGCGCGGCGGCGCGCGCCTGGCTTTCCGAAAATGTGCCAGCGGGCCCGGCCCCGCGCGATGGCGCGGCCTCGCGCGAATTTGCGCTGGACTGGGTCGCGACATGCCATTCCGGCGGCTGGTCGGGGATCGGTTGGCCGGCGGACTATGGCGGGCGGGGGCTTGGTCCCGACAAGCTGGTGATCTGGTACGAGGAATATGTCCGCGCCCGCGCGCCCTCGGTGCATGACTGCACCTTTGTCGCGCTCAACCATGCCGGGCCGACGCTGATTGCCTGCGGCACGGAAGAGCAGAAGGCGTTTCATCTGCCGCAGATCCTGGAAGGTCGCTCGATCTGGTGTCAGGGTTTTTCCGAGCCCAATGCTGGCTCCGATCTCGCATCGCTGTCGACGACCGGGGTCGTGGATGGCGACGATCTCGTCGTGAACGGCCAGAAGATCTGGACCAGCTTCGCCGATATCGCCGACTATCAGGAACTGCTGATCCGCACTGAACCGGGGTCGAAGCGGCACAAGGGCCTGTCCTGGGTGATCTGCGACATGAAAAGCCCCGGCATCACCGTGCGCCCGATTCGCAACATGGCGGGAACGGTGCATTTCGCGGAAGTGTTTTATGACGATGTGCGCATCCCGCTTTCCAGCGTGGTCGGCGGTCTGCACAATGGCTGGGCGACCGCGATGACCACTCTGGGATTCGAGCGGAAGACGGCGGCCATGGGCATGCAACTCGATCTTTCAGTCCGGGTGGAGGACCTGATCGCGATGGCCGCACCGAAGCCCGGCAGCGCCATGGCCGAGCGGCTTGCCGACCTTCGCGCCGAGGCCGCTGCGCTTCGGGCGATCACCTATCGCACCCTGTTTCGTGATCAGGCCAATCCGTCGGAGGGTTCGCTCATGCGGCTGCGGTTTGCCGAACTGGCGCGGGAAATCAGCGAGACCGCGATGGAATGCCTCGGCGCCGAGGCGCTGGCCGACAGCGACTGGAGCCATCTCTATCTGGAATCCTTCAGCGAGACCATTGCCGGCGGCACGGCCGAAATCCAGCGCAACATTATCGCGGAACGCCTGCTTGGCCTGCCCCGGGAGAAGCGCGTATGAGCTATGACCTGAACCGGAACGCTGACCAGCGCCAGATCCTTGATGCCGCTGAAGCCATGCTCGCCGGCAGCTATCCGCTCGCGCGACTGCGCGAAGGCGCTTCGGACAACCTTGCCGAAGCGTCCGGTTTCGGCGCTTTTCTGCTTGGACTGCCGGAAGAGCAGGGCGGGGCGGGGTTCGGGATCGTCGAGGAGGCGCTGGTGCATGTCCTCCTCGGGCGGCACCTGCTTACGCCCCGCAGCCTTGCCGCAGCACTTGCCGTGCGGCTTGCCGCGTCCAGCGGAGACGATGCGCTGATGGCGGCGATCGCAGCGGGTGAGACGGCGGTCGCGCCGGCCGTGCGCAGCGGCAACGGCTATCTGTTGATCGATCCGGAGGAAGCTGGGCTGGCGCTGGTGTTCGGGCAGGCTCGTCTTGAACTCGTCCAGATCGCCGACGCCGCGCCGGAGCCGGGACTGGGGCACGACCTTTCCATCGCGCGCATGCCCACGAATGACGGTCAGGCGATCGCGGAAACCGACGAGGCCAGGCTTCTCCTGTTGTCGTCACTCTTGGTCAGCGCACAGCTCCTGGGCGTAGCCGAGGCCGCCCGCGACATGGCGGTCGACTATGCCGGGATCAGACGCCAGTTCGGCAGCGTGATCGGCAGTTTTCAGGCCATCAAGCACCATTGCGCCAATATGGCGGTCGGGACCGAGCGTATCTCCGCGCTACTGGACATGGCCGCGCTCGCGCTTTCGGACGGGCGCGAGGACGCGGCTTTCCAGGTGGCGGCGCTCAGGCGACTGGCCCCGAAAACCGCGCTCGCCAACGCCTCGCTCTGCGTTCAGATTCACGGCGGCATCGGTTTCTCGGATGAGGCGGATGCCCATCGTTTCGTGAAACAGGCCCATATTCTTTGCCGCCTCGGGGAGGGGCAGCCGCTTCTCGACCTGCCGGCCCCGCTGGCGGCATTTTCCAGAGCTTAGGGAGGACTTCATGCGTGTAGCCTTGATTACCGGTGCATCAAGCGGCATCGGACTTGCGACGGCCCGCCGCTTTCTTCAAGACGGGTGCGCCGTCGTCGGCGTCGGCCGCAGCGCCGAAAAGCTTGGGGAACTCGAAGCAGCCTGCGCCGAATACGGCGAGCGGCTCGCAACCGTTTCGCTCGATGTGATGGCGGATGATGCGCCGCAAAAGGCGGTGGCGACCGCGCTCGACCGGTTCGGCCGGCTCGACCATCTGGTCAACAATGCGGGGATCGGAAGCCCGAAACCGGTCCACGAAACGGATGACGAGACCCTCGACTATTTCCTGGGCCTGATGCTGCGCGCGCCGTTCCGTCTGTGCCGCGAGGCGCTGAAGGCCTTCGGCGACGAGGCCACGATCGTCAACATCTCGTCCACCTATGCCATTCTCGGCGGGCTGCGCGGGGGGGCCTACAGCGCCGCCAAGACCGGGCTCGACGGGCTGACCCGGCATCTGGCCGCACAGTACGGATCGTCCGGCGTTCGCACCAATTCGGTCGCGCCAGGCGTGATCCCGACGCCGATGACCAATCACCGGCTGGAAGATGAGGGCTTCCTCAGGATGAACCGCGACATGACGCCTCACAATCGCATGGGCCGGGCCGAGGATGTCGCCGAGGCGGTGTATTTCCTGTCCTCGCCCGCCTCCGGCTGGATCAACGGCCAGGTGCTGGCAGTGGATGGCGGCTGGACGACCACGAAATATCTGTCCGAGGAAGCGCTGACGGCCGAACGCGTCGTCAAGACGCCGGACTGGACGCATTCGGGCAAGCCGCGGCGGCGGTGACACCGAAGGTCATCTCCCGCCTTCATGCTTGCCTGCCCTTTCGGCGCAGGCGTGCTGCTCGAACTGAATTTCAATCCACCGGAAACGAATGAGGAAATGCCATGAAAGTCGTCGTGCCCGTGAAGCGCGTGATCGACTATAACGTCAAGGCCAGGGTGAAAGCCGATGGGTCGGGCGTTGATCTTGCCAATGTCAAGATGTCGATGAATCCGTTCGACGAAATTGCCCTGGAAGAGGCGATCCGTCTCAAGGAAGCTGGGCAAGCCGAGCAAGTCGTTGCGGTCTCCGTCGGCGTGAAGCAGGCGCAGGAAACCCTGCGCACGGCGCTCGCCATGGGGGCGGATAGGGCGATACTGGTCGTGGCCGCCGATGACGTGAACACGGACATCGAGCCGCTGGCGGTGGCCAAGATCCTGAAGGGCGTGATCGACGAAGAACAGCCCATGCTGGTCATCGCCGGCAAGCAGGCGATCGACAACGACATGAATGCGACCGGCCAGATGCTGGCGGCGCTGCTCGGCTGGGGCCAGGCGACCTTCGCCTCGAAACTTGAACTCGACGGCGCTGCCGCCAGGGTCACGCGTGAGGTCGATGGCGGACTTCAGGTCGTCGAGGTCAGGCTGCCGGCGATCGTCACCGCGGACCTGCGGCTGAACGAGCCGCGTTACGCCTCCCTGCCCAACATCATGAAAGCCAAGAAGAAGCCGCTTACGGAGAAGACCGCCGCCGATTACGGCGTCGATGTCACGCCGCGGCTCGAGATTGTGAAGACGGCGGAGCCGGCCGCGCGTTCGGCGGGCATAAGGGTCGCCAATGTCGATGAACTGGTGGCGAAACTCAAGGAAACGGGGGTTATCTGATGGCTGTTCTTGTTGTTGCGGAAGTGAAAGACGGCAAACTGGACGTTGGCGCGACCGCAAGGGCGGTGAATGCGGTAAAGCGGCTCGGAGACGTTACTGTGCTCTGCACTGATGGCGTAGCGGGCAAGGCGGCGGCGGGGATTGCCGGCGTGACGAGCGTCATCGTGGCTGAGGGCGAAAGCTTCGCTCATCGCCTGGCCGAGCCTGTCGCCGACCTGATCGTGTCGCTCGCCGGCGATTTCACCCACATCGTTGCGCCATCCACCAGCGATGCGAAGAACATCATGCCGCGCGTGGCGGCGCTGCTGGACGTGATGGTGATCCCGGACGTTTCCCGCATCGTCGACGCCGACACGTTCGAGCGTCCCGTTTATGCGGGAAACGCGATCCAGACCGTGCGGTCCAGGGACGGAAAGAAGGTGATGACGATCCGCACCGCCGCCTTCGATCCGGCAGGCGAGGGCGGTTCGGCGGCGGTCTCTGCTGTCAGCGCGCCGGCAGCTTCCGAACTCTCGTCCTGGGCCAGCGATGAGGTCGCCAAAAGCGACCGTCCGGAACTGGCCTCGGCCGGTATCGTGGTCTCGGGCGGCCGCGGCCTTGGCTCCGAGGAGAATTTCGCCCTGGTCGGCAGGCTGGCGGACAAGCTCGGCGCGGCCGTTGGCGCTTCGCGCGCCGCCGTCGATTCCGGATTTGCCCCGAACGATCTCCAGGTGGGCCAGACCGGCAAGATCGTGGCGCCCGATCTCTACCTTGCCGCCGGCATCTCGGGCGCGATCCAGCACCTTGCGGGCATGAAGGATTCGAAGATCATCGTCGCGATCAACAAGGATGAGGAAGCGCCGATCTTTCAGGTCGCCGATTACGGCCTGTGCGCGGATCTCTTTACCGCCGTTCCCGAACTGATCGAGAAACTCTGAGGGGCATCGCAGCCCTGCCCGTGAAGGGCCGGGCTCTCGCCCGGTCCGGCCAGCCTATTTCGGGCCCATCCGCAGCGCGCCGTCGAGGCGGATGACCTCGCCGTTCAGCATCGGATTTTCGATAATGAAGCGCGCGAGCCTTGCATATTCCTCCGGCTGGCCGAGCCGCGAGGGGAAGGGAACAGACTGCCCCAGACTGTCCTGCGCCGCCTGTGGCAGGCTCTTCAGCATCGCCGTCTCGAAGATACCGGGCGCGATGGTGCAGACGCGAATGCCGAGTGATGCGCCCTCGCGCGCGGCGGGCAGCGTCAACCCCACCACCCCGCCTTTCGAGGCAGCATAGGCGGTCTGGCCGATCTGGCCCTCATAGGCCGCGATCGACGCGGTGTTGACCACGACCGCGCGTTCCCCGGTCTCAAGCGGGGCCTCGCCGGCGGCTGCGTCAAACAGCATGCGCAGGGTGGCGAAGGTGCCGATCAGGTTCACGTTGATCGCCCTGACGAAGGCATCGAGCGGCATCGTGCCCTTGCTCGAAACGATCTTCTGTGCCGGGGCGATGCCGGCGCAGTTCACCAGAATGCGAGGCGCGCCGTGGGTTGCTATGGCGGCGTTGAACGCAGCCTCGACCGAGGCGCCATCCGATACGTCGCAACGCAGCGCGAGCCCGCCAATGGTTGCCGCGTGCTGCTCCGCCGCTTCGATGTTGAAGTCGAGAAGCGCCACCCTGGCCCCGCCATCGGCCAGCATCCGCGCCGTCGCCGCGCCGAGCCCGGAGCCGCCCCCGGTCACGATTGCCGATTGTCCCTGGATTTCCATATGCGACCCTCCCTTTTCGGCCATAATCCAGGAAATATTACTATAGAGTAAGACTGTTTCTGACAAGAATATTCCTGCTCACGATACCTTCGCAGAAAGGAGGGTCGGGAAGGGCGGCAATCAGGGCATTTTGGGATTGACGACGACTATACTCAAGAGTAACCATAGGTTCCGAGCAAGGTTGGAGAGCCATGAGCGCGCAGGATCGACCAAACCCGTCCCCGTGGGGGAGCCTCAAGGACAGGGCGAGCATTCAAAAGCGCAAGCGCGAGGCCGTGCTTGAAACCGCCGTGCGTCATTTCAACGCGCGCGGGTTCGTCGCCACCTCGATGGACGATGTCGCGGCCGAGCTCAACGTCACCAAGCCGACGATCTATCACTATTTCAAGAACAAGGACGAAGTCCTGTTCGCCTGCGTGCGCCGGGGCCTCGAGGCTCTCAGTGAGGCCGCCGTCGAGGCGTCTGGAGAGCGCGGACCCGGCCTGTGGCGGCTGGCGCAGGTGATGCGCCGCTACGGTATGATCATGACCCAGGATTTCGGCCGGATCATCACGCGCACCGGCGATTTTGAGCTTTCCGATGAAAGCCGCGCGACCTTTCGCGCGCTCAAGCGCGAGATCGATCTCACCATGCGCGCGCTGGTGCAGGAGGGGATCGACGACGGGTCGATCAAGGGCACGGATGCGCGCATGATCACCTTTACCATCACGGGAGCGCTGAACTGGATCGGCCGCTGGTACGATCCCGACGGCGCCATGCCCGCCAGGGACGTGGTGGATGGCGTGGTGGCAACGCTGCTGGCCGGTCTCGAAGCCTGAGGAGGATATCAAACTGCCTGTTCCCGAAAAGATCGCGGCGGGGCTTCGCGCGCCCGTCATCGTATCGCCGATGTTCCTGACGTCGGGCCCCGACCTCGTCTCGGCCTGTTGCGGCAAGGGCCTCATCGGCACGTTTCCGGCCTTGAACCAGAGAACCGTCGAGGGGTTTTCCGACTGGCTCACCATGATCGAGGAGCGCCGTGCCGCCGCCGGGCGCGCGGCGGTCTATGGCGTCAACCTGATCGTGCACAAGACCAATCCCCGCCTTGCGGCCGACCTCGAAGTGGTGGTGAAGCACAAGGTGCCGCTGGTCATCACCTCGCTCGGCGCCGTGCCGGATGTGGTGGATGCGGTTCATTCCTATGGCGGGATCATCATGCATGACGTGATCCGCACCCGCCACGCCGAAAAGGCGGTGGAGGCCGGGGTGGACGGGATCGTCGCGGTCGCCGCCGGCGCCGGCGGGCATGCCGGGCTGATGAGCCCGTTCGCGCTGGTCGGCGAGATCCGGTCGTTCTTCGATGGCATCGTCGCGCTCGCGGGCGCGATCAGCAACGGCCGCGATGTCGCCGCCGCGCGGATGATGGGGGCGGATTTCGCCTATATGGGTACGCGCTTCATGGCCACGAACGAAGCCATGGTCAGCGATGCGCAAAAGCAGATGATGGTCTCTTCAAGCGCCGCCGACGTGCTGTACACCAAGAACATTTCCGGGGTCCACGCGAATTTCCTGAGGCCTTCCGTGGTTGCCGCCGGGCTCGATCCGGACAACCTGCCGGAGCATCAGGAACTCGACATGCGCAACGAGGCGAGGGCCTGGAAAAATGTCTGGTCGGCGGGCCAGGGCGTCGGCGCCATCCATGATGTGCGACCCGCCGCCGAACTCGCCGACGCGCTGGTTGCGGAATATCGCGAGGCGATGCGCCAGGCGGCGCGCGATCCTTTCCTGGAGGATGCGTCGTGAGCGACGCGCCGGTCGAGGTCACCTTTGCGGGCGGGATCGGGCGCATCACCTTCAACCGTCCCGAGGCCATGAACGCGGTGGATGTGGCGACGGCGGTCGCGTTTCGCGATGGCGTCCGCGCGCTTGTGGCCGAACCCGGTTTGCGGGTTGTCGTGCTCACCGGGGTTGGCCGCGCCTTCATGGCCGGCGGCGACCTCGCGAGCTTTCGCAGGGCCGAGGACCGGAGCGGCTTTGCCCATGAGCTGATTTCACCGATTCACGAGGGACTGGCGCTCTTGGCTGAATGCCGGGCGGTCTCAATCGCCGCGGTCAACGGCGTTGCGGCGGGCGCGGGGATGAGCGTCGCGCTTGCCGCCGACCTGTGTCTGGCGGGGCAGTCCGCATCCTTCTCCACGGCCTATGTGCGGGTCGCCGGGCCCGGCGACTGCGGCATCACCTGGGCCCTTCCGCAACTGGTGGGGCCGCGCAAGGCGCTGGAACTGATGCTGCTTTCGCCCACCATCGGCGCGGACGAAGCGCTGCGGCTGGGGCTCGTGAACCGCGTCGTCGCCGATGAGGCGCTCGCGGCGGAAACGGACCAACTGGCCGCGCGGCTTGCAGCCGGCCCTGCAGGCGCAATGGCGCGGATCAGGGATCTGATCCGCAGACCGCGCGCCGATTATGCCGCCCACCTCGATGCCGAACGCGAAGCCTTCGCCGCCTCGGCGGCGGAACCGGATTTCGACGAGGCGCTGGAGGCCTTCTTCAACAAACGCAAACCGAACTTTACGGCAGGCTGACATGGCTTTGGACACACAGGACCACCCCGTCGCGCTTTATGCCGCCGAGACCGGCATCCGCCGGGCGGCCGTCATCGGCGCGGGCAGCATGGGCGCAGGCATCGCGGCGCAATTCGCCAATGCGGGCATTCCCGTCGAGCTGCTCGACATTGCGGGCGAGGATAACCGCAACGGGCCGGTCGAGGCGGGGATCGCGCGGCAGATCAAGACGCGCGGCTTCATGGGTGAGGCCGGTCCCGCGCTGGTGCGGGCGGGCAATGTCGAGGACCATCTCGATCGCCTGGCCGATTGCGACTGGATCATTGAGGCGATCGTCGAGCGGCTGGACCTGAAGCGGGCGCTCTACCACAAAATAGAGCAGGTGCGCCGTCCGGGGGCCATCGTGTCGTCAAACACCTCGACCATTCCGCATGCCGAACTGATCGGCGGATTGCCGGCCAGCTTCACCCGCGATTTCGTCATCAGCCATTTCTTTAATCCGCCGCGCGTGATGCAATTGTTCGAGCTCGTGACGACGCCGGAAACCGATCCCGCCATCACAGCGCGGCTGCGCGCCGCGGCCCAGGCGGTGCTCGGCAAGACCGTCGTCGATTGCCGCGACACGCCGGGCTTCATCGCCAACCGGATCGGCTGCTTCTGGATGGCCGCCGCCGCAATCGAGGCGGTGCGGATGGGACTGACCGTCGAGGAGGCCGATGCCGTTCACGGCGCTTTCGGCGTGCCGCGCACCGGCGTCTTCGGCCTGTTCGATCTCGTCGGCATTGATCTCGTGCCCCAGGTTTGGGCGAGCCTGCTGGCGGCGCTGCCGCCATCCGACCGGCTGCATCGCTTCAACCTGCCGGCTGACGACACCATGACTGCATTGATCGCCGCCGGGCGTTTCGGCCGCAAGTCGGGGGCCGGCTTCTACCGCAAGGGCGATGCGGGGCTCGAGGCGCTGGACCTCGCTACCCACGAATATCGCGCGCTTCAGCCGATGGCTTCTGCTTCCCTGCCGGCTGGCGGGCGCGACGCTGGCGCAATGCTTTCGGCAGAGGGCCGACTCGGCGATTACGCCCGTGCCGTGTTTGCCAATGTGCTTTGCTATGCGGCCGAAAACGGCGCCGAGATCGCCGGCGATGTCGAGGCGATCGATGCCGCTATCGCGCTCGGCTATGGCTGGCGGCAGGGGCCGTTCGCGCTCGCCGACCGGGTGGGCGCTTCGCGGACCGCTGAAGTGGTGCAGGCGGTTCTCGGCGAGGTGCCGACGCTGGTCGAGCGGGCGCGGGAAGAGGGCGGGTTCTATCGGGACGGGCTTGCGCTGTCGGTTGCCGGCGGCCGCGTTGCCGCGCCGGTGGTGGCGCGTCCGGGCCTTTCCGACGCGAAATCAACCGCGCCGGTGATTGCAACCGAGGGGGCGAGCCTGTGGGATATCGGCGACGGCGTCGGCTGTTTCGAGGTGCACACCAAGATGAACGCCCTGCATCCGACCGTGTTCGACGCGCTGGAGCAGGCGCTTGAGGCGGCGCCGGGCCGCTTCCGTGCGCTGGTCATCGGTAATGACGATCCGCGCGCCTTCTCGGTCGGCGCCGACCTGACCTTCATCCTCGGCATGACGCGCGCGGGGGATTTCGCGGCGCTCGAGCGTTATATCCGGCGTGGCCAGGAGCTCTATCTCGCGCTGAAATACCAGAACCTGCCCGTGGTGGCGGCAATGCATGGCTATGCGCTGGGCGGCGGCTGCGAGTTCGCCCTGCATGCCGATGCGATCGTCGCCCATGCCGAACTGAACGCCGGCCTGCCCGAGGTGAATGTCGGCCTGATCCCGGGCTGGGGCGGCTGCACCCAGCTTGCGCTGCGCAACTTTGCGCTGGGGCTGGATGCCGATGGCGCGGCACGCAGGACCTTCGCCGCCATCCACGCCGCACGCCCCTCGTCTTCGGCCGAGGAGGCACGCGCCATGGGTATTCTGCGCCCCGGCGACCGGCATGTCATGGCCCGCAGCCTGCTGCTCGATGCCGCGAAGGCGCGGGCGATCGCTCTCGCCGAGGCCGGATACGCGCCGCCCAAGCGCGCCCGCGTCGCCCGCCCCGGTCCCGCTACCGGCGATCGACTGATCGCGGGCCTTTCTGGGACGGTGAGCGAAGCCGATATCGCGATTGCGCGCGCGCTTGCCGCCGTGGTCTGCGGCGAAAGCGCCGACGCGATCGACGAGGTCGCCATGATGGCCGAAGAGCGCGCGGCGCTGCTCGCTCTTGCCCGCACCGAAACCACCGCGGCCCGGATGGAGCACATGCTCAAGACCGGCAAACCCTTGAAGAACTGAGGAGGAAGGGCATGGCTGAAGCCTATATCGTCGCCGCGCGGCGCACCGCCGGCGGCCGCCGCAAGGGGCGGCTCAGGGAATGGCATCCGGCGCGCCTTGCCGCCGTGGTGCTGGAGGACCTCGTGTCGCAGACCGGGATAGACCCGGCGCTGATCGAGGATGTCATCATGGGCTGCGTCAGCCAGGGCGGCGAACAGTCGACCCAGGTCGGCCGCAATGCGATTCTCGCCTCCTCGCTGCCCGACAGCATTCCCGCGGTGACCATCGACCGGCAATGCGGGTCGTCCCAGCAGGCGGTGCAGTTCGCCGCGCAGGCGGTGATGTCCGGCACCCAGGATATCGTGATCGCCGCGGGCGTCGAGAGCATGACGCGGGTTCCCATGGGCTCGCCCGTCAAGCTCTATGCAGATGCCGGGCTGGGGATTGGCCCTTATGCCGACGAAGTGGTCGCGCGCTACGGCACGCGTGATATCTCGCAATTCATCGGCGCCGAGATGGTGGCCGAGAAGCACGGCCTCACCAAGGAGGCAATGGACGCATTCGCGCTGCTGAGCCACCAGCGTGCAATCGCCGCGACGCGCGCGGGCGCCTTCGCCGACGAAATCATCCCGCTGGACGGGGTTGACGAGAACGGCGATGCCGTTGCCCACGACACCGACGAGGGCATCCGTTTCGACGTGACGCTCGAGGGCATTGCCGGCGTCCGGCCGCTCACGGAAAAGAACCTGCTCACCGCCGCCACGGCGAGCCAGATGTGCGACGGGGCCTCGGGCATCATGGTGGTCTCGGAGCGCGCGCTGAAGGCGCACGACTTGACGCCGCTCGCCCGCATTCACACGCTTTGCGTGACGGCGGGCGATCCGATCATCATGCTGGAAGAGCCGCTGCGGGCCACCGACATCGCGCTGAAGAAGGCCGGGATGCGGATCGACGACATCGATCTCTTCGAGGTCAACGAGGCCTTTGCCTCCATTCCGCTGGCCTGGCTCAAGCATACCGGCGCCGACCCAGACAGGATGAACGTCAATGGCGGCGCGATCGCGCTCGGCCATCCGCTGGGCGCCACCGGCGCCAAGCTCATGACGACGCTGATCCACGGCTTGCGCAGGCGCGGCAAGCGCTACGGTCTCCAGACCATGTGCGAGGGCGGCGGCATCGCCAACGTGACCGTGCTCGAGGCGCTCTGAGGCGCAAAGCGCGGCCGCATATGCATCGGCCGCGCGCGATCCTTTCCGGTTGATCGGTCAGGCTGTCAGCGCCCGGCCGATCACCATTTTCTGAATGTCGCTGGTGCCTTCGTAGATCTGACACACCCGCACGTCGCGATAGATCTTCTCGACCGGATAATCCTCGACATAGCCATAGCCGCCGAAGATCTGCATCGCGTCGGAGACCACGCGTTCGGCCATTTCCGAGGCAAACAGCTTGGCCATCGAGGCCTCTTGCAGCGCCGGCGCGCCGGTCTCCCGGATCGCGGCGGCGTGGCGCACAAGGTGGCGGGCCGCCTCAATACGAGTCGCCATGTCCGCGAGCCGGAAAGAAACCGCCTGATGCTCGCAGAGCCGCTTGCCCATGCTTTTGCGTTCCCGCGAATAGGTGATGGCATGATCGAGCGCGGCGCGGGCCATGCCGACGGATTGAGAGGCGATACCGATCCGCCCGCCTTCGAGATTGGAAAGCGCGATGCGGTATCCCTGCCCCTCTTCGCCCAGAAGGTTCTCGGCGGGCACGACCATGTCGTCAAAGGCGATCTGGCAGGTGTCGGAGAGGCGCTGGCCAAGCTTCTTCTCGGTCGCCGCCACGCGGTAGCTGGGGGTATCGGTGGGCACGATGAAGGCGGAAATGCCGCGCTTTCCCGCCTCCGGATCGGTCACCGCGAAGACGATGGCGATATCGCCGTTTGCGCCTGACGTGATGAACTGCTTGGTGCCGCTCAGCACATAGCCCGCATCCGTCCGCCGCGCGCGGGTGTTGAGTGCTGAGGCATCGGAGCCCGCATGCGGCTCGGTCAGGCAGAATGCCCCGATATGCTCGCCGGTTGCCATTTTTGGCAGAAAGGCGCGCTTCTGCTCCTCCGTGCCGAACTTCACGATCGGCGTACAGCCGACCGAGTTGTGCACCGACATGATCGTCGACAGCGCCCCGTCGCCGGCGGCGATTTCCTCCAGCGCCACGGCATAGCTGACGGCATCGAGCATCGCGCCGCCATATTCCTCCGGCACCGTCATGCCCATGAGGCCGAGTTCGCCCATCTCACGGATCACGTCGCGGGGGAAATGCGCGGTGCGGTCCCATTCCGCCGTATTGGGCAGAAGCCGCTCGCGCGCGAAGCGGCGCGCCATGTCCTCGATCATGCGTTGGTCTTCGTTCAGCAGCATGCCAATTCCTCACACAAGTTCGACGGCAACGGCGGTGGCCTCGCCGCCGCCGATGCAGAGCGCGGCGACGCCCCGTTTCAGCCCCCGTGCGCGAAGGGCCGCAAGCAGCGTCACGATGATCCGCGCGCCCGAACAGCCGATCGGGTGGCCGAGCGCGCAGGCCCCGCCATTCACGTTCATCCTGTCATGCGGGATATCGAGATCGCGCATCGCGGCCATGGTGACCACGGCGAAAGCCTCGTTCACCTCGAAAAGGTCGACATCGCCAACGCTCCAGCCGGCCTTGTCCAGCACCTTGCGAATGGCGGAGACCGGGGCGGTGGTGAAGAGATTTGGCTCCTGGGCATGGCTCGCCTGCGCGACGAGGCGGGCGATGGGCGCGAGGCCTCGCGCCTCGACCGCCTGGGCGCCGGCCAGAACCAGCGCCGCCGCGCCGTCGGAGATCGACGATGAGGTCGCCGCCGTCACCGTTCCGCCCTCGCGGAAGGCCGGCCGCAGTTTCGGTATCTTCTCGGGTTTCGCCCGGCCGGGCTGCTCGTCCGTGGTTACGCCGTCAACGGCGACGATCTCGTCGACGAAATCGCCGTCAGCGATCGCGCGGCTGGCGCGCGCCAGGCTCTCGAGGGCGAAGGCGTCCTGCGCCTCGCGGCTGAACTGGTAGGCCTCGGCGCACTCCTCGGCGAAGGTACCCATGGAGCGGCCCTTGTCGTAGGCGTCTTCCAGACCGTCGAGAAACATGTGGTCGATGACCTTGCCATGTCCGATGCGATAGCCCGCGCGCGCCCTATCCAGCAAATAGGGGGCATTCGTCATGCTTTCCATGCCGCCCGCGACCACAATATCGGCGCTGCCGGCAACGAGGAGATCGCGCGCCAACATTGTGGCCTTCATGCCCGAGCCACAGACCTTGGAGACCGTGGTGCACGGCGTCGCAAACGGCAGGCCGGCCCCCACCGCCGCCTGCCGCGCCGGCGCCTGACCGAGGCCTGCAGGCAGGACATTGCCCATGAGAACCTCGTCGATGTCTCCGGCGTCAGTCCCGCTGCGATCCAATGCAGCCTTTATCGCGGCGGCACCCAGTTCCGTGGCGGAGAGATGGGCAAGCGTCCCCTGAAAACCGCCCATGGGCGTGCGTGCCGCGCCAAGCAGAAAGACATCGGCCATCGTCATTCGATCCTCCAATCCAGTTACCTTACTACAGAGTAATACCTTTACTCAATTTATGGTCCGTCCGCCAGCCCTGAATCGGACCATGAAGGGCGGGCCCTCAACCGGGGCCGCCGAGGCAGGGAAACGGCAAGAGTGGGAATGGGAAGGCGGGCCGGTGCTGCACTCGGGCGGGCAGAGACCTCGATCTGTTGCCGGCTGGCTCCCATAGACAGTCACAACCTTAGGGGCGGCAGCCCGCGTTCCTCACGGGTCTTCCCTTTTACGCATTAGCCATCCTGGGTACAGCGTCGTATAGGCGCCCCGATGGCAGCGCCGGTGATCAAGTCATCGACCTGTTCGCGCGTATAACCGAGGGTTTCCATCAGCACGGTCTGCGTATCCTCTCCGAGCTGCGAAGGCGCGTCTGCGGGGCCGGAGCCGCTGCCGTCAAACCGGATCGGTCCGCGAACGATGCGGAGGTCGCCGATTTCGGGATGGTGAACCGTCTCGATAAGTTCGTTCGCCTTCACATGTTCCTGCTCCAGCGCCTCTCCGATTGAAAGAATCGGCGCGTTGGGCACGTCGAACTCTGACAGTTTTGCCAGCCAGTAGGCCGTGTCGTTCTTCATCATCCGTTCATTGATGATCGGCTCGAGAAGAGCGCGGTTTTCAAGTCGAGACTGGTAAAGGGCAAAGCGCGGATCCTTAATCAGGTCTTCGCGTCCGAGACAGCGGGCGAAGTTGTGCCAGAAGCGCTCGGTCAGGCAGGCGACGATGACATAGCCATCCGATGTCGGAAACGAGCCATAGGGCACGATGCTTTGATGCTGCGTGCCAACCGGCTTCGGACTTTCGCCGGTCAGGAAATAGATCTGAGAGAGATAGCCCTGCATCGCGATCAGGCTGTCGAGCATGGCCACTTCGACATGCCGACCATGCCCTTTCACATCGCGTTCGTGCAAGGCGGCGAGAATGCCGAAGACGGAGAAAATACTGCCCGCCATGTCGCCGAGCGGTAGACCGAGCTTGTTCGGCGGCTGGCCCGGTTCGCGGTTGACGCTCATCACGCCGGAAAGCGCCTGCGCCACAATATCGAAGGCGGGCCTGTCGCGATGCGGACTTTCGGCGCCGAAGCCCGAAATGGAACAATAGATCAGGCCCGGGTTTTCCGCCTTCAGGCTCTCATAGCCGAGGCCGAGACGATCCATCACGCCGGGCCGGAAGTTTTCCAGAACGATATCGCTTTTGGCCGACAATTCACGGGCGATCTTCGCTCCCTCCGGCGTTTTCAGGTCTAGGGCGACGCTTTTCTTGGAGCGGTTGAGGGCGATGTAATAGTGGCTCATCCCGTCCTTGAACGGCGGGAAGCCGCGCGTCTCGTCGCCCTTCTCGATCGGCTCGACCTTGATG
>NZ_DEPM01000174.1:4244-18330 GCF_002358775.1 Martelella sp. UBA3392 | reverse complement strand
TCTCCCTTACCAGGAGGCTCGACCTTGATGACCTCGGCGCCGAGATCGGCCAGCACCATGGAGGCATAGGGACCGGAGAGGATGCGCGAGAAATCGAGAACCCTGAGGCCCGAAAGCGGCCCCTTGCTTTGGCTATTGTCTGTCATCGCCCGCCCCCTTTGCGCGTGATCTTCATCACCGCCGTCGCCAGCGCGACGGTTCTCTCGCCTTCTCGCACCGCGGCGTCGACGAACATCATCGAGCCCGAGGTCTGCCGCACCGCCGCTTCGGCCTCAAGGCGGGCGCCGGGTCGGGCGCTGTCGGTGAAGCGCGTGCTCATCTCGACCGTTACCACCGGCACTCTTCCGGCAGCATGCCAGGCGACAAGCGCGATCGCCTGGTCGGCGAGGCCGGCGATCACCCCGCCATGGACCAGGCCGATGGCGTTGGCATGCGCATCGCCGGTCTCAAGCGCGTAGGTAAAGCCGCCGTCGTCGCGCCGTCTTGCATAAAGCGGCCCGATGCCGGCCATGAAGCCGCCCGCATTCAGGGGCTTCCAGCCGTTCTCCTCCCGTAACTCCGTCAAATTCAACTCCCTGTCGAAAATTCCAGTTTCTCGATCTCGCCGCGCACGGCCACAAGCGCCTCGGCGAGTTTCGGTATGTCGTGCTCCTCCAGCCGCTCGCTGATGCCGATGGCAACGAGCGAGCGGATCATCTCTCCCCTGGCGTTGAACATCGGCACGGCGACCACGGTAACGCCGGAAATATAGATGCCGCGATCCACGGCATAGCCGCGCCTCTTCGCCTCGTCGATTTGCGTGAGCCAGTCCTCGAATGCTGGTGGATGATCCCAGATCAGCTTTTCAAATCTCTGTCTGAGCGTTTCCGCATCGAGCGCGCCGAAGGCGGCAAAAAGCCGGCCCGTGGCCGAGATCAGGGCCGGAAACCGCGAACCGAGATCGACCTGCAGGCGGAAGGGCAGGGTCGACTGCGACAGCGCGACGACCACCATCTGCCCGGGCCCGGCAAGCTGGGTCGCAATCGCGGTAACGCCGAACGTGGTCGAAAGCGCCGACAGATGCGGCTGCACCAGCGTCGAGAAGGTGTTCTTCTGCAGCGCCGAGCGGGCAAGCGGCAGGATGCCGATGCCGATCGCGTAGCGCTTGGTCTGCGTGTCGAATTCGACCAGCCCCTCATCCTGGAGCACCCGCAGGATATGCAGGCATGTGCTCGGGATCAGCCCCAGTTCACGGGCGATCGGGTTCACGCCCATGGGTTCGCTGCTGCGCGCCAGAAAACGCAGGATCGCGATGGCGCGCGTGACGGCCGGGACCTGTCTCTTGCTCGTCTGGCCGCTGTCATCTTCAGCCATGTGATCTCCTCGGAAACGTTATTTCATTGTATATATACAATAAGAATAACATATTGACAATAGGCTAATTGTTTCTCTACCTTTGTCAATGAGCACGGCGGGCCACAAACCGCGGTGAAGGAACTGGGAGGAAAGCTGCATGGTCCGGTTGACGGATTTGACGTCCTATGCGGATGCGCAGAAGCACTACAGCAAGGAAGCGCTCTGGGAGCTGTTCGACGGCGACCGGGCGCATTTCAACATCGCGCATGAATGTATCGACCGGCATGCCGAGGCCGACCGGGTCGCGCTCCGGATCGCGCATGCCGACGGCCATGACGAGATCATCAGCTTCGAGGAAGTCGCCCGCCGGTCTTCGCAGATCGCGCATTTCCTGAGAGGCAAGGGTATCGGCAAGGGCGATCGCATCGCGGTGATGATCGAGCCGTCCCTGCCGTTCTATGCGGCAATCTTCGGGGCAATGAAGGCCGGTGCCGTGGCCGTGCCGCTGTTCACGCTTTTCGGTCCGGACGGCATTCGCCTGCGCGTCAATGACTGCAAACCGAAGCTCTTTTTCACCAATGCCGAAAAGGCCGATGTTGCCCGCGAGGCGGGGGCTGAGAACGTGACGGTTGCCGACAGCGACCTGCTAGCAAGCCTCGATGATCTTCCCGTCCGGTTCGAATGCGACACGGCGGGCAATGATCTTGCGGTCCTGCAATATACATCCGGCACGACCCGGCTTCTGCCGGCGGCCGTCGAGCACAGCCATCGTTCGATCGTGACGCTGATGGTCGCCGCTCTCTACGCCACCGGCATCCGCCCCGGCGATCGCTTCTTCTGCCCGTCATCGCCCGCCTGGGGGCACGGTCTGTGGCACGGCACGCTTGCGCCGCTGGCCATGGGCGTGTCGACCGGCACTTTTTCCGGCAAGTTCGATCCGGTCCGGCTTTTGAAGGCACTGCATGATTTCCGGATCACCAATCTGACGGCGGCTGCCACCCATTACCGGATGATGCGCAATTCCGGCGCGGCAGAGAACTACGACTACTGTTTCGACAAGCTGTCCTTCACCGGCGAGCCCATCGACAGCGAGACGGCGGCCTATGTCGAGCGCGTCTTCGGCACCAAGGTGCGCTCCATGTACGGCACCACCGAGATCGGCGTGATCATCGCCAACTATCCCGGCGCCGACGATCTGGAGGTGCGCGACGGGGCCATGGGCAAGCCGGTCCCCGGCGTCGAGGTGGCCGTGCACCGGCCCGATGGCACGGACTGCGACCCTGGCGAAACCGGCGAATTGATGGTGCTGAAGGGCGGGCAGTGGTTCCCGACCAAGGATCTCGGCCGCGTCGATGAGGATGGCTATTTCTACCATGGCGGCCGCGCCGACGATGTCATCATCTCCGCCGGCTGGACGATTGGCGCGGTCGAGGTCGAGGACGCGATCCTCAGCCATCCCGCCGTTGCCGAATGCGGCGTGATCGGCACGCCCGATCCCGTGCGCGGCCAGGTCGTCAAGGCCTACATCATTTTGAAGGGCGAGGAGGAGGACGGGCTGAAGCAGAGCATTCAGGACCATGTCCGCGCCCGCCTCGCCCGTCACGAATATCCGCGCCAGATCGCCTTCGTCTCCGAACTGCCGAAGACACAGGCCGGCAAGGTGAACCGCAAGATCCTGCGAACGCAGGACCAGGAAAATCTGGCCTCCGCCCGTTAGGCGGCAGCGCGCAGTCATCGTCCAAGGAGGAACGAGATGAATGAGATGGTAAGGAAATTTCCGAAGATCACCGAGGAGGGCCTTGATGATCTTCGCGGCCGCATCGGCGTCAAGATCGGCAAGACGGTCGAGCCCTGGTGCTACGAGGCGACCCGCGACAATATCCGCCACTATGCCCATGGCATCGGCGACGACAACCCGCTGTGGTGCGATCCCGAATACGCCAAGACCACGCGCTATGGCGATGTCATCGCTCTGCCGAGCTTCCTGTTTGCCACCAGCCGGATCATTTCCGGCTATGTCGGCGGCCTGCCCGGCGTTCATGCCATGTGGTCGGGCGCCGACTGGAACTGGCACAAGGTCATTCCGCGCAACACCGAATTGCGCACCGAGGCCTATCTGAAGGACCTGATCGAGCACGACACCCGTTTTGCCGGCAAGGCGATCCAGCAGATCTATCACGTCGACTTCTACGACGCGAAGACCGGCGATCTTCTGGCCGATGCCGACAGCTGGTGCTTTCGCACCGATCGTGACCAGGCGCGCGAAAACGGTACGAAATATACCGAGGCCCGCGAGCGCGGACGCCGCGTCTACACCCAGGAGGAACTCGGCTCCTACTACAAATATTACGAGGCGGAAGAAATCCGCGGCAGCAACACCCGCTATTTCGACGATGTCAACGAGGGCGACGAACTGCCCGTCATGGTCAAGGGGCCGATGACGGCAACCGGCTTCATTGCCTATGCGCAAGGCTGGGGCGGGCTCTATATCCGCGCCAACAAGCTGGCCTGGCAATTGCAGCAGAAGCATCCGTCGGCCGGCATCAAGAACCGCTTCGGCATTCCCGATTGCCCGGAGCGCGTCCACTGGGAAGAGGAGTTCGCCCTCGAGGTCGGCGCTCCCGGCGCTTACGATTACGGTCCCGAACGCGCGTCCTGGCTCACCCATCAGGTGACCAACTGGATGGGCGATGACGGCTTCCTGCGTCAGGCGAAAAGCCAGGTTCGCCGGCATAATCCGGAAGGCGACATCATTCTGATCCACGCAAAGGTGGAGCGGAAATTCGAGGAGGACGGCCGTCACCTTGTCGAGATCAAGCAGCGGGCGGAGCAGCAGGATGGCGAGCTTTCCGCCATCGGATCGGCAATCGTCGAACTGCCCAAGCGCTGAAGCGCCGTCGTGAAAGGCAGGGCCGGCCGTCAACCATCTGGGAGGTAAGGTTGAACGTTTTGGGGAAAATCCTGAAGACACTCGAAGACATCCTGCATTTTCTGGGGTGTCTCGGCCTTGTTACCGTGGTCGTTCTGATCAATGCGGACATTCTGCTCAGGCTGTTCTTCAAGACGCCGGTGCAGTTCCAGTTCGAGTTCACCGAACTCTACCTGATGCCCGCTCTGGCCACCTTGTCGCTCTCGCGCGTGTTTCGCGAGGGCGGGCATCTGGCGCTCGACTTCATGCCCGAGCACCTGCCCGGTCTGACGGGCGCGGTGATCGCGAAGCTGCGATTGCTGCTTCCGGCGGGATTCTTCGCCGCCGTTGCCGTCATGTCCGGGATTTTCGCGTTCCACGCCTTCGCCGAGGGCGATGTCGAATATGGCGTGTATGACTGGCCGCTCGGCTGGGCCTATGCCGTTGTCCCGCTGGGATGCGGCGTCCTGGTCCTGCGGCTGCTTTATGACGCCTGCTCAGCGCGGGCGCCGGAGCGGATGCAAGTGTAACTTCATTCAAGGGAGGAGAATGAAATGACGATAGCAGCCAAGATTTTTGCCGGCATGGCAAGCATGCTGGTTCTGGGCGGCGGCGCTGCCCAGGCCGAGACCCTCAGTCTCGGGGACTTCCAGTCTACGAACCACATCGTTTCCGTGGAGGGAACGACCAAGTGGATGCAGGCGGTCGAGGAGGCGACCGGCGGCAAGATCGATTTCGACCACTTTCCCTCAGAGCAGGCCGCAAAGGCCAAGGCCCAGCTCGATGCGGTGAACAACGGCATTCTCGATGCCGCGCTCATCGGGGCGTCCTATCATGCCGAAACCCTGCCGCTGAATTCCGTCGTCGGGTTGCCCGGCTATTACGGCTCGGCCGTTCAGGGCACGAAGGCGCTGCAAGCGATGCTGGCCGAAGGGCCGTTGCGCGAGGAGATCCTTGCCGCCGGCGTCACGCCGATCTTCGGTTTCGTGCTGCCGCCCTATCAGGTGCTTGCCAAGGAGCGCCTCGGCGGTCCGGCCGACTGGGAGGCGCTTGACGTTCGCACCTCCGGCGCGACCCAGGCGATGACGGCGCGCAGCCTCGGCGGCGTCGGCATTTCGATCCCCGGTCCGGAAGTCTACACCGCCATCGAGCGCGGCCGGCTCGACGCCGTGCTGTTTCCGCTGGCTTCCGTGCCCGGCTACAAGCTGAACGAGGTGGTGAGCCATATTTCCACCAATGGCTCCTTCGGCGGCTACAGCTTCATCATGGTCGTGCGCAGCGACCTGTTCGACAGCCTCGACGCCGATGTCCAGGAAGCGATGATCTCGACCGGCAACGATATCGCCCTGCATGTGGCCAAGGCCCAGGACGACAGCGTTGATGAACTGGTGGCGCAATGGAAGGCCGAGGGCATCGACACCTACAGCTTCACCGACGAGGAGCTTGCCGCGCTGCGCGAAGAGATGGCGCTGGTGACGGAAGACTGGGTAAGTCGGATCGACGGGGAGCAAACCCAGAATGTGCTTGCAACCTACAAAGATCTGACAAGCCAGTAAGCATCCGTCATCCGCCTATAACCCGGCCTGCAGCCGTCTCTTTCGCGGTTGCAGGCCACAGGGAGCTTCCGCCCGCACGATGCTGACCTTTCTTGTCATCTCCATTCTTCTGGCCCTGTTCATGGTCTTCCGCATGCCGGTCGCCTTCGCCATGGGGCTTGCAGGCTTTCTGGGACTTGCCGTGCAACTCGGTCCCCGGCCGGCGCTTTCGGTTCTGGAACGGACCTTTTTCGACAGCACGTCGTCATTCATTCTGGTGGCGATCCCGCTGTTCATCCTGATGGCGGAGCTTCTGACGGCGGGACAGGTGACGCGGCGCGCGATCATTGCCTGCCAGAGCTGGATCGGCCATGTGAAGGGCGGCCTTGCCATGGCGACGATTGCCGCCTCGGTCATTCTGGCGGCGCTCGTCGGCAGTTCCACCGCATCGACGGCGGCCATGGCGGCTTCCGCCTTTCCGGAAATGCGCAACCACAATTATTCGCAGCGTCTGGCCGCAGCCGTCGTCTCGGTCGGCGGCACGCTCGCCGTCGTGGTGCCGCCCTCGATCGTGCTCGTGGTCTATGGCGTGCTCACCGAAACCTCGATCGGCAAGCTTTTCATCGCCGGCATCATTCCCGGCCTGCTGACGGCGACAGGCTTTGTCATCGTCATCAAGCTGATCGCGCATCTGACAGACCAAGCCCCGCGCGGCGACGCGTTCAATCTGAAGAAGGCGGCAAAGGACAGTCGCCACGTCCTGCCCATGGGCGCGCTGCTGATCCTTGTGATCGGAGCGATCTATGGCGGGCTTGCCTCTCCCTCGGAGGCGGCGGCCCTTGGCGTCATGGGCTCACTGATCATCGTGATCGCCCAGCGCACGATCAGCGTTGCCGGCTTTTCCAGCTCCGTGTCGCGCGCGGTCAAGGCCACGGTCATGATCGTTGCCATCGTCGCCTGTTCGGCAATCTTCTCCAATTATCTTGCGTTCACGCGCATCACCCACACGCTCCTGGATTTCGTCGCGACAACCGACATGCCGCGCGGCGTGATCATGGCGATCATCATCATCACGCTGCTCGTCATGGGCATGTTCATGGATCAGCTCGCGATCCTTTCGCTGGCCATGCCGCTTGCCTTCCCGATCGCGCTCGCGCTCGACTTTGATCCGGTCTGGTTCGGGATCGTGGTGACCAAGACGGTCGAGATCGGCCTTCTGACCCCACCGCTCGGGCTCAACGCCTATGTGGCCGCGGCCCAGACAGGCGTGCCGCTGCGCAAGGTCTTCCTGGGCGTCACGCCGTTTCTCGCCATGGAAATCCTGGTTCTGCTGCTTTTGCTGTTCTTCCCCGCAATCACGCTCTGGCTGCCAGGCCTGATGGCGCGATGAACGGGCGCAGCGCCTACCGAAAATGTCTGTCTCTCAGACAGGAGTTGAATGAATGACGATACTGAAAAGCGCCGTGAACGCCGCGTCGCCTGAATTCGCTGAAAACTGCGCCGCCATGGAGGCGCAGGCGGAGGCGATCCGCGTGGAAGCCGACCGGATCATGCAGGGCGGCAGCGAAGCTTCGCGCGCGCGCCACCACGCGCGCGGCAAACTGTTGCCGCGCGAACGCATTGCCGCGCTGCTGGACCCCGGTTCGCCGTTTCTCGAGGTCGGCCTGTTTGCGGCCAGTGGCCACTACAATGACGAAGTGCCCGCCGCCGGCGCGATCGCCGGGATCGGCAAGGTCGCCGGACGCGATTGCATGATCCTGTGCAACGACGCGACGGTGAAGGGCGGGACCTATTTTCCGCTGACGGTGAAGAAGCATTTGCGGGCCCAGGAAATCGCCGAGGAAAACGCGCTGCCCTGCCTCTATCTTGTCGATAGCGGCGGCGCCAATCTCAACAATCAGGACGAGGTGTTTCCCGACCGGGATCACTTCGGCCGCATCTTCTACAATCAGGCGCGCATGAGCGCGAAGGGCATCGCCCAGGTCGCCGTGGTGATGGGCTCGTGCACGGCGGGCGGGGCCTATGTGCCGGCGATGAGCGACCAGACCATCATCGTCCGCAATCAGGGCACGATCTTCCTCGCCGGTCCGCCGCTGGTGAAGGTTGCGACCGGCGAGGAGATCGATGCCGAAACGCTTGGCGGCGGCGATACCCATACCCGCCTGTCCGGCGTGGCCGATTATCTGGCCGATGACGACCGCCATGCGCTGGCACTCGCCCGCGAGATCGTCTCGCATCTCGCACCCGCTCCAGCATCCGGCGTTGGCTTGCGCACGCCCCTTGAGCCGCTTTATCCAGCAGGCGAGATCATGGGCGTGGTGCCGGCCAACGAGAAGACGCCCTATGACGTGCGCGAGATCATCGCCCGCATCGTCGACGGTTCGGACTTTGCCGAGTTCAAGCCGCGCTACGGCACGACGCTTGTGACCGGCTTTGCCCATGTCGATGGCGTGCCAGTGGGAATCATCGCCAATAATGGCGTGCTGTTTTCCGAAAGCTCGCTCAAGGGCGCGCATTTCATCGAATTGTGCTGCCAGCGCCGCATCCCGCTTCTGTTTCTCCAGAACATCACCGGCTTTATGGTCGGCTCGAAATACGAGGCGGGCGGCATCGCCAAGGACGGCGCGAAGCTGGTCACCGCCGTTTCCACCGCTTCCGTGCCGAAGATCACCGTCATCATCGGCGGCTCCTATGGCGCGGGCAATTACGGCATGTGCGGGCGCGCCTTCGGGCCGCGCTTCGTCTGGATGTGGCCGAATGCCCGCATCGCGGTGATGGGCGGCGCGCAGGCGGCCGGCGTGCTGGCCAACGTGAAGCGCGCCGGGATCGAGGCGCGCGGCGGCGAATGGTCTGCTGCCGAGGAAGAAGAATTCAAACGGCCGACGCTGGACATGTTCGACCGCCAGGCGCGGCCGCTCTACGCCTCATCCCGCCTTTGGGATGACGGCATCATCGACCCGCGTTCGACCCGCGATGTCGTGGCCCTGTCGCTGCGCGCCACGCTCAATACGCCCGTTGAGGATACCAAATTCGGCCTGTTCAGGATGTGATGATGCACGCTTGTTTCAAGAAGATACTAATTGCCAATCGCGGCGAGATCGCCTGCCGCGTCATCCGTACCGCCCGCCGCATGGGCATCGAGACGGTTGCCGTCTACTCGGATGCGGACCGCAACAGCCTTCACGTTGAGATGGCGGACGAGGCGGTTCATATCGGACCTTCGCCAGTCGGGGAAAGCTATCTTGTCGGCGAACGGATCATCGCCGCAGCGCTTGAAACCGGTGCCGAAGCGATCCATCCCGGCTATGGTTTCTTGTCGGAAAATCCCGATTTCGTCGAGGCTGTCGAAACTGCCGGTCTCACCTTCATCGGGCCTTCGGCCGCTGCAATCCGGGCCATGGGGCTGAAGGATGCGGCCAAGGACCTGATGGAAAAGGTGGGCGTTCCGGTTGTACAGGGTTATCAGGGCGCGCGTCAGGAGCCGGATTTTCTCGCGGAACAGGCCGCACGGATCGGCTATCCGGTGCTGATCAAGGCGCGCGCCGGCGGCGGCGGCAAGGGCATGCGCAAGGTCGAGCGGGCAGAGGATTTTGCCGATGCGCTGAAATCGGCCGCCCGCGAGGCTTCCGCCGCCTTCGGCGATCCGCATGTGCTGATCGAGAAGTTCATCACCGCGCCGCGCCATATCGAGGTGCAGGTCTTCGGCGACAGCCACGGCAATGTGGTTCATCTGTTCGAGCGCGACTGCTCGCTCCAGCGCCGCCACCAGAAGGTGATCGAGGAAGCCCCGGCGCCGGGCATGAGCGAAACCGTGCGCACGGCGATGACCGGGGCGGCCGTGAAGGCCGCCGAGGCGATCGGCTATTCGGGTGCGGGAACGATCGAGTTCATCGTCGATGGCTCCGGGCCGCTTCACCCTGACGGCTTCTGGTTCATGGAAATGAACACGCGGCTGCAGGTCGAGCATCCGGTGACCGAAATGATCACCGGCATCGATCTCGTCGAGTGGCAGTTGCTGGTTGCCGCCGGCGCGCCGCTGCCGCTTGTCCAGTCCGCGATCGCCATCACCGGCCACGCCTTCGAGGCGCGGCTTTATGCCGAGGACCCGGCAAGGGACTTCATCCCCGTGACCGGCCGGCTGGAGCATCTGGAGTTTCCGCCAGAGGGGCGTTTCGACACCGGCGTGCGCACGGGCGATGCCATCACGCCGTATTACGATCCGATGATCGCCAAGGTGATCACTCATGGCCCGGATCGCGAAACCGCGCTTGTCAGGCTGAGCACGATGCTCGATGGCACCCATGTCGCCGGAACGGCCACGAATGCGGCCTTTCTCTCCGCGCTTTCCCGGCAGCCGGGTTTTGTCGCCGGGGCGTTCGATACCGGGCTGATCGAACGCGAACTGGCGGACCTGACCGCAGCGGCGGCCGTGCCGGAAGAGCATGTGGCGCTTGCCGCCATTCTGGCGCTCGGCATTGATCCCGACATGCCGCATCTCGGCTGGCGCGCTTATGGCGAGGCCTTTCACGATGTCCGGCTGTCGGCGCGCGATCGGGCCTATGAGCGCTGCCTGTCGCTCGGCAAGAACGGCGGCATGACCCTTTCCGGCGGGGCTGAACCCGTTGCGCTGGAGAACGTCGCTATCGCCGGGGGGGAGACTTCCGCCCGGCTTGGGCCCGCGCGAAAACATATCTCGGCGCGGTTCGTGCGCGTGCCTCAGGCATCAGGCCTGCTGGTCTCCGTTCACATGAACGGCCGCACCGAGGACTTTGTGCTGGCCGATCAGCGCTCCGGCGCTGCTGCCGAGGCGGATGAGAGCCGCGCCGTGATCGCGCCGATGACGGGGACGATCGTGCAGCTTTCGGTGTCGGCCGGCGATGTGGTGGAGACGGGGCAGAAGCTCGGCGTCATGGAGGCGATGAAGATGGAGACGGCGCTGGTCGCGCCGCTTTCCGGGCGCGTGGCATCGGTTGACTGCGCCGAGGGCGCAACCGTTTCGGACGGGGCGGTGCTGGTGACCTTCGAGGACGAGCCGTCATGAGCGACCATGTCCGCATCTATGAGGTCGGCCCGCGCGACGGCCTGCAGAACGAGGACATGCTGATCCCGGCCGAGCGCAAGGTCGCGCTGATCGACCTGCTGTCACAGGCGGGCTTCGAAAAGATCGAGGCCACCAGCTTCGTTTCGCCGAAATGGGTGCCGCAGCTTGCCGATGCCGAAGCGGTGCTTGCCGGGATCACGCGAAAGCCCGGAACGGACTATGCCGCGCTGACCCCCAACATGAAGGGTTATGAACGGGTGCTGGCCGCGGGCGTGGATGAAGTCGCGGTCTTTGCCTCCGCGTCGGAAGGCTTCAGCCGGAAGAACATCAACTGCTCGATTGCCGAAAGCCTCGTGCGCTTCGCGCCGTTGCTGGCGGCCGCAAAAGCTGACGGCGTGCCGGTGCGCGGCTATGTCTCCTGCGTGATCGCCTGCCCCTATGACGGGCCGGTCGCGCCGGAAGCGGTGCGCGATGTCGCGCAAGCGCTGTTCGACATGGGCTGCTACGAGGTTTCGCTCGGTGATACGATCGGCGCGGGAACGCCCGAGAGCGTTGCGACCATGCTGGAAACGGTCCTCCCAAGGCTGCCGGCTGACCGGCTGGCAGGTCATTTCCACGATACCCGCGACAACGCGCTCGACAATGTCGCCACCGCTCTTCGTCTGGGCTTGCGGGTTTTCGACAGCGCCGTTGGCGGGCTTGGCGGCTGCCCCTATGCGCCGGGCGCCAAGGGCAATCTGGCCACAGGGCCGCTTGTCGCGCTTCTGGAACAATCCGGCTTCAGCACCGGTATCGACCGCGAGGCGCTTGCCAAAGCCGAGCAATATCTTCGTTCAATCACCGCATCTGCCTGAGGGGGACCGCCATGTCAGATCAGTTCGAAACCATCTCCCTCAGCGTCGATGAACGGCAGGTTGCCACCGTCACGCTGGCGCGGCCGGACAAGCACAACGCCATGAACGCGACCATGATCGCCGAGCTTGCCGAGGTTGCAGCAGACCTTGCCGAGCGCAGCGATGTCAGGGTCGTTGTGCTGGCCGCCGAGGGCCGTACCTTCTGCGCCGGCGGCGACCTCAACTGGATGCGCGCGCAAAGGGAAAAGGACCGGGCCGGCAAAATTGCCGAAGCGATGACGCTGGCGCGCATGCTGAAGCTCTGGAACGATCTGCCGAAACCGGTCATCGCCCGGGTGGAGGGTTCTGCTTATGGCGGCGGGCTCGGCCTGATCGCCGTCAGCGACATCGTCGTGGCGGCGGAAAACGCCCGCTTCGCGCTGACCGAAACCCGCCTTGGCCTGATCCCGGCCACGATCGGCCCCTTCGTCGTCCGCAAGTTCGGCGAGGCCTTTGCCCGTCAGGTGTTCTTCAGCGCCCGGCCTTTCGGTGCGGAATTCATGCACCGCGCCGGGGCCGTTGCCCGGGTGTGTCCGGCGAGCGACGTCGAGGCCGCGGTCGCGGAAGAGGTGGACGCCTGCCTGCAATGCGCGCCCGGCGCCATGGCCGCCGCAAAGTCACTCTGCCTTTCGATCTCCGGCATGGATCCGTCCGAGGCGATGACCTTTTCCGCCGAAGCGCTTGCCGACCGCTGGGAAACCGAGGAAGCCCAGGCCGGAATTGCGGCCTTCTTCGCCAGCCGGAAGAAGTGAGGAGCTTATTTTCTCGGTTCAACATCGGCTATAAAAAAGTGTCCAATTCCTGCCCCCGCAACCACCGATACCTGCGATGACCCCGCCCCTCCGGCGGGGTTTTTACGTTTCTGCACGCCGTCATTCGCGGAACTACGGAGCAACCCTTCAAACACGTCCGCCTCGGCAAGGAACGCCGCTCTCTCTTTTCCGATGCGAACTTCAGGATGGTTGCCAGGTCGCCGCGCCGCACGATCGCCAGTTCGGCGCCATTGGGGACCGGTTCGATCCGGTCGATGAGGCTGCGCAGCATCCGCGCCGCTCGCCCCGTGTCTCGATACGAACAGACTAACCCCCAAAGCGCGGACGTTTCAGGCAAGCAGGTCACCAAATACGACGAACGCTCGACGGAGGCATCACCATCAAATCACAGGGAGCTGTCTTTGGTTGATAAAGGCCGCGCAGGATTTTGAATTGTCCCTGTTTCGGTTCTCATAGGATTGCCATCACTCAAAATGCACTTGTATTTTTAATTTAACAGATGTATCCAATCTTTGGCCGTTGGGCGTTTCGCCCCTCCGCCAGGAGGGTCGCCCGTAAGAGCGGCGAACACGATCGGGAGGAAAATCGATGAAGAAACTCACCGCTTTGCTGGCGGGACTGGCTATTGCCATGCCGCTGGCCGCTGCTGCGCAGGACGCAGCCGGGACCGCCACGAAGGACAGCTACCGCTTTCTTATCGTGCCGAAGGTCGTCCATCCGTGGTTCGACAAGGTCAATGACGGCGCGCAGATGGCCGCCGAAGCGCTGAAGGCGCAGACCGGCGCGGATATCGAGATCGTCTACTCAGCACCGCAGACAGCGGATGTCGTCCAGCAGGTCCAGATCGTTGAAAGCGCGATCTCGACGCGGCCCGACGGCATCGCAATCGACCTGCTCGACCCGTCGGGCAATCGCGGGTCGCTCGAAGCAGCCCAGAGCCAGGACATTCCGCTGGTCATCTTCGACTCGATCCCGCCGGAAGGCATGGCGATCCCCTATATCGGCTCGGATTTCTGCGAACAGGCCAAGATCGCCTCGCGGCGGCTGGTCGAGGTGCTCGGCGGCGAAGGCGAAGTCGCGATCATGATGGGCGTGCCGACGGCGCCGAACCATTCGATCCGCGCCGAGTGCCACCGCGAGGTCTTTGCCGAGCATGAAGGCATCAAGGTCGTTGCCGAGGGCATCGACAATGACAGCATCGAGATCGCACAGCAGCAGGCCGCCGCCATCATGCAGGCCCATCCGAACCTGAAGGGCTGGGTCGCCTCCGACGCCGCCGGCCCGATCGGCATCGGCCAGGCGATCATCGAAGCCGGAAAGCAGGACCAGGTCACGCTCGTCGGCCTCGACAACCTGCCGGAAATGCTCGACATGATCCGTTCGGGCGTTGCAGACAGCTCGTCCGCCTCGCAGCCCGAGCTTCAGGGCTACTGGTCGGTCATGCTGCTCTGGGCACAGGCCACCGGAGCGCCGGTTCCGCAGTATCTCGATACCGGCAACGCGTTCCTGACCAAGGACAATGTGGACGGCTGAGCCGTTTGCCGCGGCCGGCATTGCGCCGGCCGCATTCTCCGGGCCGCGTATGCGGCCCGCGTTCCTTT
>NZ_DEPM01000174.1:0-3941 GCF_002358775.1 Martelella sp. UBA3392 | reverse complement strand
GTATGCGGCCCGCGTTCCTTTCAATGCCACGCGATGGATTGATCGGAAACATGCTCAGGAGGACACATGACCTACCTCAAGGCACGCGGCCTCGGCAGGGTTTTTCCCGGCGTGACCGCGCTTGACGACGTCGATCTCGACATCGAACTGGGGCGGACCCACATTCTGGCCGGCGAAAACGGTGCCGGAAAATCCACACTGGTGAAGATCCTGACCGGCTCCGACCGCGCCACCACCGGCACGATCGAGATCGATGGCAAGGATCCCGTCGATCATCCCGATCTCTTTCGCAACATTGCCTATGTGCCGCAGGAACTGTCGCTGTTCGCCGATGTCAGCGTGGCGGAAAACCTGTTCATGCCCTTCGATCGCACCGGACACGGCCCGTTCGTGAACCGGCGGCGGATGGAGCGGGAGGCGCAGACCTATCTCGACAGGTTCGGCATTGACGCGAGGCCGTCCGATCTCGTGCGGCACATATCGGTGCCCGACCAGCAGCTTCTGCAGATCGCCCGCGCCTCGACCAACAAGGACATGAAGGTCCTGATCCTGGACGAGCCGACCTCGGCTTTGACTGCCCGCGAAGTGGCTCGGATCTTCAAGGTGATCCGCGGATTTCTGGACCGGGACCACGCGATCGTCTTCATCTCGCACAAGATGGAAGAGGTCTTCGAGATCGGCGACGACTACACCGTTCTGCGCAATGGCCGGAAGGTGGATGCGGGCCGGATCGCCGATATCGACGAGACCGCGCTGATCCGGGCGATGTCCGGCCGCGAGGTGGCGATCGACGAGCACTTCCGGCCAAACTGCCCCGTCAGCGACACGATCATGACCGTCGAACACCTGTCGGGTCACATGTTCGATGACATCAGCTTCAGCCTGAAACGCGGCGAGATTCTCGGCTTTGCCGGACTGGTGGGCGCGGGCCGCTCGGAACTGATGCAGACCATCTTCGGCTTTCGCAAGGCATCGTCCGGCAAGGTCGAGGTCGAAGGCCGCAAATGGCGGCTGAACGACACGGCCGCCTCGGTCAATGCCGGCATGCTCTATCTCTCCGAGGAACGCAAGCATCACGGAATTTTTCCGCTGCTGTCGCTGCGCGAAAATATCGGCATCTCCGCATTGTCGCTCACCTCGGGCGCTGCCGGCATCGATTTCGGCAAGGAAAGCAAGCTCGTGCGCCGGGTGATCGATGACTACGACATCCAGGCGTCGAGCCCCGGCCAGCGGATTTCCAACCTCTCCGGCGGCAACCAGCAAAAGGCGATCATCGGCCGGGCCATGGCCACCACGCCCCGCATCCTGATCTTCGACGAGCCGACCAAGGGCATCGACATCCGCACCAAGGCGGAGATTTACCGGATCATGAGAGAGCTCGCCGAGGACGGCGTCGGCATTATCCTGATCTCCTCGGAGATGACGGAACTCAGGCGCTGCGCAAGCCGGATCATCACCATGCATGGCGGCCGCATCACCGGCGATTTCGATGCCGCCGCCACCGATACCGAAACATTGGTTGGCGCGATCTTCGCGACCGGCGCCGGGTCTGAGGCACAGACCCCGAACGAGGCAGAGGCTTCCCATGTCAACTGACAAGACCACTCAAACACGCGCGCCATCGGCGCTTGCAATCCTGGTCCGCAATCCGCTCGCCGGCGTCTTCGTGGCGCTGGTCGTCATTTTCGCCATTTCGGCTTTGGTATCGCCCTACTTCCTGTCGGGCTACAACATGTCGGTAATCGCGCGCGGCCTGGCCTTTGTCGGGCTGGTCACCATCGCGCAGTCGTCGCTGATGATTCTGGGCGAGCTCGATCTGTCGCTTGGAACCATCGGCGGCCTGTGCGGCGTGGTTTCCGGCATGCTGATGGTGCAGGCCGGCCTCCCCTGGGGCATGGCCCTGGTTCTGGCGCTGGCGCTGGGCATGGCGCTCGGCTTCCTCAACGGCTTCCTGGTCACGACACTCGGCCTGCACTCTTTGGTTCTGACAATCGGCACGGCGGGCATTTACGGCGGGGCGATTCTCGTTCTGACCAAGGGCGTCGCGATCACCGGCATTCCGCAGGGCATCCAGTTCCTCGGCCGGGGCGATGTCTTCGGCCTTCCGGTGCCTTTCCTCATCATGCTGGTGGTACTGGTCATCGCGCTTTTTCTGACGATGAAGACGTCGATGGGCCGCTACATGTACGCCATCGGCAACAATGCGGCGGCAGCCCGCATGCTGGGCATTCGCGTCGACCGGATTCGTATTCTCGTCTTCACCTTCGCCGGCATGCTGTCCGCGCTCGCGGGCCTCTTGATGGTGGCGCGGCTTGGCACAGCCCAGCCTTCAATCGGCCAGACCTGGGTGCTTGCCCCGATCGCGGCGGCGGTCATCGGCGGGGTGGCGACGACAGGCGGCGTCGGCTCGCCGCTCGGCGCGATCTTCGGCGCCTGCATCATCGCCATCATCGAGAACATCATTGTCCTGTTCGGCGTCTCGCCCTATTGGCAGGGCGTCGTGTCCGGTGCCATCGTGGTCATCGCGATCTCGTTTGATGCGATCTCCCGCCGCTATCTTCGCCGCGACGGCGCATGAACTGACAAAGTGGAATTCAAATGACCAAGACCAAAAAACTCATCAACGCGCCCGAAGACATCATCCCGCAACTCATCTCCGGCATGGTGGCGGCGCATCCTGACATGCTGACGCGCGAAGGCGGCACGGGCCGCGCCATTGTCGCCGTGGATGGCCCGCGTGACGGCAAGGTGGGTATCGTCGTCGGCGGCGGTTCGGGCCACGAGCCCGCCTTTGCCGGCTATGTGGGGCGCGGCCTTGCCGATGCGGCCGCGGTCGGCAACATCTTTGCATCCCCCTCGCCCGAGCAGATCCTCGACGCCGCCCGGGCGGCCGACGGCGGCGCGGGCGTGGTTTTCCTTTATGGCAACTACACCGGCGACGTGATGAACTTCACGATGGCCGCGGAGGAGCTTGAGGCCTCGGGCACGCAGGTGCGCCAGGTGCAGGTTGCCGACGACGTCGCCTCCGCACCGAAGGAACGGCGCGCGGAGCGACGCGGCATTGCCGGCGACTTCTTCGTGTTCAAGATCGCCGGCGCGGCGGCCGATCTGGGCGAACCGCTTGCCCGGGTCGAGGCGCTGGCACAGAAGGCCAATGACGCAACGCTGTCAATGGGCGTTGCACTCGGCGCCTGCTCCCTGCCTCAGACCGGCAAGCCGAATTTCGAGATCGGCGACGATGAGATGGAAATCGGCATGGGCCTTCACGGCGAGCCGGGCGTCCGCCGCGAGAAGCTGGCACCGGCCGATACGGTGACGGACGAACTGATGGACACCATCCTCGGCGAAATGGCCCCCGCCAAGGGGGACCGCGTCGCCGTGCTCGTCAACGGGCTGGGCTCGACATCACTGGTCGAACTCTACATCATCTTCGACCGGCTCAAGCATATCCTGGACGACAGGGGCATCGAGATCCATCACTCATGGGTGGGCGAATACGCCACCTCTCTGGAAATGGCGGGCGCGTCGATCACGCTGATCAAGCTGGACGACGAGTTGACGCGGCTTCTGGACCATCCCTGCCGGACGCCGGCCCTGACGGTCGGAGCCATCGAGGGCGCCGCGGCAAGCAGCGCCCGCTCGGCCAGAAGAACGGCCCAGGCTGGGGACACGCCTGCCAAGGCGAAAACCGCAACCAATCTGAAGCGCGAAGGGATCATTACGCCCGAAATCTTCCGCGCCATGATGCAGCGGGCCGGCGACGAGATCATTGCCGAGCGCGACTGGCTGTCCGAACTGGATGGCGTCATCGGTGACGGCGATCACGGCGTGACCATGGAAATCGGCTGGAAGGCCGTCCAGGGCGCGCTCGCCAATGCCGAGGAAGACGAGACCATCGAGGGAAGCTGCAAGCGCATGGCCAAGGCCTTCCTCGATGCCGT
>NZ_DEPM01000024.1:0-3675 GCF_002358775.1 Martelella sp. UBA3392 | reverse complement strand
GGCGGCGGGCGCGGGCAGCGGCTTGTGACAGAGGCGGCCACGCTGGAGGAGGACATCGAAGGTGCGCTGCGCGAGGCGAAATCCACCTTCGGCTCGGAGGGCGTTCTGCTGGAACGTTTCCTGCCAGAGGCGCGCCATGTCGAAGTGCAGATCGCGGGCGACGGCAAGGGGCATGTGGTACACTTGTTCGAACGCGACTGTACGCTCCAGCGCCGGCACCAAAAGGTCATCGAAGAGGCCCCTGCCTGGGGTCTGCCGCGTGCGCTTCTGGACAAAATCGGGCAAGACGCGGTGCGACTGGGCGAGACGCTCGACTATCGCGGCCTGGGCACGGTGGAGTTCCTGGTTGTGGGGGACGAATATTACTTTCTCGAGGTTAACCCCCGGATCCAGGTGGAACACCCCGTCACCGAGGCGATCACCGGCCTGGACCTAGTCTCGCTTCACCTGCGCATTGCCGAAGGTGCGGGCCTTGGTTTCACGCAGGGGAATCTGAAGATCACCGGTCACGCGGTCGAGGCACGGCTTTACGCCGAAGACCCGGCGATGCAATTCGCCCCCTCGACGGGCACGCTGACCACACTGAGCCTGCCCGATGGGTTACGCATCGACAGCGGCGTTAAAGAAGGCGACACGGTCACGCCCTATTACGATCCCATGATCGCCAAGCTGGTCGTTCACGCGCCCGACCGCGAAACGGCATTGGCACGGCTGGCGACGGCTCTGGACCATGTTGCGGTGGAGGGCGTGCAAACCAACCGTGCCTTCCTGTCGGCGCTGGCGCGGAACCCGGAATTCGCGCAGATGCAGGTTCATACGCGCTGGATCGACGGTCGTATCGACGTGTTGACACAGCCTCGCACCCTGTCCCGTCCCGAGCTCTGGAAGGCGGCCGCCGCCATTCTCTTCGTGGCAACGCCACGCCGCGATACAGATGCCGACCCCTGGACCAATCGCAACACCTTCACTGGCTGGCGCCTCGGTCTCGGGGACGACGTGCTCGAAGCGGGACAACGCGTGTCGCTCACGGACTCTGCAGGCATATCCGAGGAATTATGCGTCGGCCCCGTCAAACCCGGAGACCGGTACACCGTCCTGTCGGAAAACTACGATGCAATGACACTGGCGGCGCGTGAAATCACGGCGGGCCGCTGGTGCCTGAGCGAGGGCGATACTGTCCTTTTGATCGACGCACGGCGGCACGCCGGGGTGATCGAGATGGATACACCCGAGGGCCGCCTGATCTTCCATCCGGCCGCTCCGCTGGATTTCGTCGGCGGCGATGCTGCGGCGGATCGCGCTGTGGCCTCTCCGCTGACCGGGGTGATCGTCGAGATCAACGTGACTGAGGGTCAGTCCGTGGCCGAAGGCGACGTGGTCGCGGTCATGGAATCCATGAAACTTGAAATCTCGATCCGCACTGCCGCAGCCGGTATCGCCAGCAATATATCCGTCTCGAAAGGGGACATGGTCGATCGCGGCCAGGTCATAGCCGAGATCCTGCAATACGAGGAGTGATGAAATGAGCGACTTTCCAAAATTCGTCGAATTTCGTGAGGAAGGCCCGCGCGAGGGTTTTCAGATCGAAAAGAAGATTTATCCTATCGAACAGCGAGTCGAACTGATCGACATGCTCAGCGAGACCGGGTTGAAACGCATTCAGGTCGGCAGCTTTGTCAGCCCGAAATACGTGCCTCAGATGGCCGACACCGGGGAGCTGTTCCAGCGTATCAACCGTAAACCCGGCGTCAAATACACCTCGCTCTGGCTGAACGACAAGGGCTTCCGAAAAGCGATGGCCGCGCATGAGGTCGATATCGACCCGCGTCTGCTGTTCTACCCTTCCGAGGCTTTTGCCCGATCAAATAACAACTGTTCATCCGCCGAAATGCGCGAGAGACAGCGCGACTGGGTCCGGCTTTACAAGGAAGAAGGCTACACGGTTGACGCCGCCTATGTGATGACGGCTTTTGGCTGTAACCTGGACGGCCCCATTCCGCAAGAACGCATCCTCGACGATTTCCGCTTTATCCTGCAACTTTGCGAGGAAGAGCAGATTCCTGTTCCCGTCCTCGTGATGGCCGACACAATGGGCTGGGGCAATCCTGAAGCGGTCAAACGCATGATCGGCGCCCTGCGCGAAATGGCCCCCGACGCGCGGATCGGCATGCACATTCATGACACGCGCGGGCTTGGCGTCGCTAATCTGTATGCCGCGCTGTCGATGGGAGTGGATATGTTCGAGGGCTCTGTCGCCGGGCTTGGCGGCTGTCCGTTCGCGGGTCACGGCCATGCCCGCGCCGCCGGCAATGTCTGCACCGAAGACGCGGTTTTTCTGTGCCACGAGCTTGGCATCGATACCGGGATTGACCTGGACAAGCTGATCGAAGCGGCGCTAAAGGCCGAAGAGATCATCGGCGCACCGCTTATGGGACGGGTCATGCATACCGGCGGTCTCGACAAATTCCGCAAGACAAAATGAGGCGCATTAATAACGCGGGGCAGCGTCTCCTGCCAGACGGGCGGGGCGGCAGGACTGGCCACCAGCGTCCTGTCGCCACCCTCGTCCTGTCTGTCGATAGGTAAGCAATGGCCGGCTTGTCGGGGTCTGGTTATTTGTCGAAACCCCATTCAGCTCGTTCGAGGATGGTTCTAGCCATTGCAATGACCGGGGCATCGACCATCTGGCCATCTACCTTGAACGCCCCGCCACCAGATCGGGCGACCTCCATGACCTTGCGGGCCCATTCAACCTGATCGGGGTCCGGCGAAAATCCGGCTTGCACCGGAGCAATCTGCTGGGGGTGGATGCACAGCATGCCGCCAAACCCCATATTACGGGCCCGGCGCGCACGGGAGAGCACTGCTTCCTCGTCATCGAAAACCGGGAAAACAGTGTCAATGGGTGCCAGCAATCCAGCTGCGCGGGAACTGACCAGCAGCTGATAACGGCACTGATCCATAACCATCTCTGCGGCGCCGGTATTAACTTCGAGGCCGAGGTCATCGCTGAGGTCCAAACCACCGTAGCTCAGTCGCTCAACCTCTGGCACCGCGGCGATTTCGTTGAGGGCAACCAGACCACGTGCTGATTCGATCAGAGGGATGATGCTCTTCCCGGCCCCAGCGACAACCCGGACATCCTCCGCTGATTCGGCCTTTGGCAACATAATGCCGACGACATTGGCGTGGCGTGCACACAGTGCCAGATCCGCCTCGAAGCCTGCAGTGCCCCGGGCATTGATACGCACGAAGATCAGTGCCCCATCGTGGCCACGAAGGAACGCATCCAGAGAGTCGCGCGCGGAGTCCTTGGCAGCCGCAGGAACCGCGTCCTCCAGGTCCACAATGACCGCACCGGCATCGCTTGCGATCGCCTTGGGGATGCGCTCCGGTCGGGAGGCCGGCACGAAGAGCATGGTTTTCAAATCTCTGCCTATCATGGTCAGGTTCCTGTTTTCAGTGTTGCGTTGGCGTCAGATCACGCCATCACGTTCAAATTGGTCGATTCGGTCGGGAGAGTAGCCAAGCTGCTGGAGAATGGCGGCCTTGTGCTCGCCGACGGCTGGCACGCCGGAGACCGCTTCCGGAAAATAGAGTCCAGGGACCTTCAGTGCAGGTATCGACCCCACCGGAGTTGCCACATCGAGCCAACGATCTCGGGCCGTCAGCTGC
>NZ_DEPM01000237.1:0-6010 GCF_002358775.1 Martelella sp. UBA3392 | reverse complement strand
CCGTTTTCAACAAACAATCCTCGGCCTTGTGCCGAGGATCTAACTACGGTTCCGCGCGAGTGGCGTAGGCGGTCTGGAAGGGCTTTGTTTTGGGCTCGTCCGAGACGCCTGCCGTGTTGATGCGTGCTTAGATGCTCGGCACAAGGCCGAGCATGACGACGAAAAAATAGGATAGGCTTCTTCAATAAGTTTAGGGCGTGGTGTTCTCACGCTCCTCATGACCACTTTCCGGCATCACTCTGCCCCGGCTGCAACCATTGCGCCGCGCTGGACTTGATGCCACGCATTGTATCAATATGCTCGTTCGCCGCGGCAGGGGGCCGCATGTCCTGGAGGGGGCGGTTTTGGACTTCGAGAACACCGTGAGCTATCGAGCGAGCGACCCGCTCGAAGCCGAATACTACATGACCCGGTCGTTTTGCGATCATCGCCTCGAGGTCTATGCCGGCCGCGAGGTCGGCTTCCGCCACCATGCCGTGAAGACGGCCTGCGGGGCCTTCAACCGCCTCGAATACGGCGCCGAGATCGAGGTCAGCGCCCACGGCTTCGAGGAATTCTACATGCTGGAAATGCCGCTGAGCGGCGGAGTGCGGATCGATTTCGGCAAGGAGGAGATCAATTCCGCCCCCGGTCAGGCGCTGCTGCTGTCGCCCGGGCCGCGGTTCCGTTCGCGCTGGCAGGCGGCTACCCGGCAATGGATGCTTCAGATCGACCGCTGTCGGCTGGAACAGCGGATCGCGCGGCTCACCCACCGTGCTAAGGCCGAGGCGCCGGTGTTCGACCCGCTGATCGATCTGCAAACCGCGCATGGACGGCGTCTCCTGGAAGCGTTTCAGGTGCTGGCGGCCGATCTTTCCGATGGCGGCGACGCGGACGATCCGCACCGCGAGGCGATCACCGATCGCATCATCGATCTGATTTTAAGCAATATTCCCTATCTGAACGGCCAGTCGGTCGTGCCTGATCGCCTGAGCGCCACGCCGCGCCATGTGAAACGGGTGATGGACCTGTTTCACGCCCGCTTCGGCGAACGGCTGTCGATGTCTGCGGTCGCCTGGGAGATCGGCGTTTCGGAACGGGCGCTTTATGAAGGCTTTCAGCGCCACTACCAGAAGACGCCCTATGAAATGTTGACCCGGATTCGCATGGAGGAGGCCCGGCGGCTGATCGTCGAGGAGGGGCTGTCGGCCAGCGATGCTGCCCGGCGCGTCGGCATGCGCCATCTCGGCCGCTTCTCCTCCGCCTATCGCGCTCTCTTCGACACCTTGCCGTCCGAGGACAGCAAGAGCCGGCACTGACGGCCGCGCGTCTTATCCACATCCTGCATAAATCACCTTCCGGTGCGGCTGAAACCCCGCGCGCGGGATGACAATCGCATGACATTGCCGCATCTTCCCCCGCGATGACGCGAGATCGGAAAATGCGCAGGAAGGCAGATTGGCGATGAATGCCGGAACAGAGATCGAGGAAACGAGGACGCGCGGTCGCGCACTTCCGGAAAGGCCGCTTTTGAGCTGCTATTTCCCGCTGGGGGACGTGCAGGTCTCCCCGGACCTCCTGGACATCTATGCCGGCGAGGGCGTTGATGTGATCGAGATCGGCATGGCTTCGCCCGACCCGTTCCTCGACGGGCCGGATGTGCGCCAGTCGATGCTGCGCGCCGATCGCGGCCGCTGGCGCGCCGATCTCGATGCGGTGCTGGAGCGGCTGGCGAAATTTCGAGATCCTCCGCGCGCGCTGCTAATGACTTATGCCGATCCGGCGCATCCCGGTCTTTATGAGGCAGACCTCTGGCGCGGCCTCGACAGTCTTCTGGTGGTCGCGAAACACGACGACCCGCTGGCCATGCGGCTGGAGCAGGCAGCCGCCGATAACGGCGTTGCCCTGTCGCCTTTTGTCTCGCTGCCGCTGGACGAGAAGGCCATTGAGCGCGCGTGTGAGGCCGGCTTCTACATCATGTTGCAGGCCCATGCGGGCGCGACCGGCCCGCGCGAGACGCTCGATCCCGGCAATGCTGACCGCATCGCGCAATTGCGCGCCGCGGGCGCGACGCGGCCGATCCTTCTCGGTTTCGGCATTTCCGGCGGCGCGCAGGCGCGGCAGGCGATGGAGCTTGGCGCGGATGGCGTGATCGTTGGGTCGCAGGTGCTGCGCGTGGCGCTTGCCGGCGGCGATGCGCTGCGGATGCTGTTGCGTGATCTGAGGAGCGGGCTCGATGCGTGACGATGCCTTTGTGATCGGCTTCGATATCGGCTCGACCGCCGTCAAGGCCGGGCTGTTCACGCTCGGCGGCGCGGTCGTCGATCACTGGAGCCGGAACTATCCGACGGAACGGCCTGGGCCGGGGATCGTCGAGCAGGACCCGCAGCACTGGCTCGATGGCGTGCGCGATGCGATTGACGGGCTCCTCGTCGGTCGCGATCCTGATCGTGTGGTCGCCGTCGGGCTCTGCAGCCAGGTCAATACCGATGTGTTCGTGGATGCCGCCGGCGAGCCGCTGGCGCCCGCCATCGTCTGGCAGGACGTGCGCGCCGCGCGCGAGGCCGAGGCGCTGGACCGGACGATTTCGGCAGAGGACAAGCAGGCCTGGTGGGGCGCGGAAATGCCGATCGGCGCGAGCCACGCACTTGCCAAGATGATGTGGTTTCAAAAGCATCATCCCGATCTCTGGGAAAAGACCCGCTACGTGCTGTCGCCCAAGGATTACTGCCTGCTGCGGCTGACGGGGAGGGCGGTTGCCGATCCGATCGCCTCCTTCGGCCATGTCGGTCTCGATCTGACCTATATCGATCCACTGATCGCTCGCGTCGATGGTGCCGCCGAACGACTGCCGCCGCTCGGCTTCTTCACCGATATTGCCGGCGAGATGCAGCTTGGCAGTCACGCCCGCCACGTGCCGGTGATCGTCGGCACCATGGATGCATGGGGCAATCTGTTCGGCTGCGGCGTATTCCGCGCAGGGCAGGGCATGTATGTGAGCGGTACAAGCGAAATTCTGGCGCTTGCCGGGTCAAGACGCATCGGCGCGCCGGGCGTCGTCACCTTCGCCACCGTCGATGATCTGGTCGTCAATGCCGGCCCAACCCAGAGCGGCGCGGATTCGCTCAGGTGGTGGAGCCGAACGGTCGGCATGGAGCCGGGGGATGTTGCCGAACTGGCCGCAAAAGCCGATCGCGATGGCCGCCCAATCCTGTTCCTGCCGCATTTGGAAGGCGAGCGCGCGCCGTTGTGGGATGCCGATATTCGCGGCTCCTTCATCGGCCTGGACAGCCGCACAGGCGGGCCGGAATTCGCGCTCGCGGTGCTGGAGGGTGTCGCGCTCTCGGCCCGGCAATTGTTCAATGCGCTGACCGAGGCGGCAGGGTACCGCCCGGATTGGCTGCTTTACGGCGGCGGCGGCGCGCGCTCGGATCTGTGGAGCCAGATCCGCGCCGATTGTCTCGGCGTGGCCCTCCACCGCTTCTCCTATAATGATGTCGGTTGCCTTGGCGCGGGCATCATGGCGGCCGTCGGCGTCGGGGCTTTCCCGACCATTGCCGAGGCAGTTCCGGCGATGACATCCGTGCAGACCGTCTTCGAACCCGACCCGAAGCGCGCGCGGCGCTATGATCGCATGTTCGAGGCCTATACGAAGGCCATCGACGCACTGAAACCCATCGGAATCATCGAAACGGGCGACCCGCTCCGCTAACGGGTCACACATGCAGCAAAGAAACGAGAGGAACAGACCATGAGACTGATCAGAACCACCCTTGCAGCGCTGACGCTGTCACTTGCCGGCACGACCGCCGCTCTGGCGACGGATGTCACCATTCTTACCCCTTATATCAGCTCGATCCCGACCAATGAGATGGCGCAGAGCTTCAAGGCGGAGGGCGAAAAGCGCGGCTGGGACGTCACCATCATCGACACGCGCAATGATTTCGGCCAACTCGCCTCGCGCATGGAAGACACGGTCAACGCCAAGGCCGATGCCATCGTGCTGATCTCAACCGATCCCGGCCAGGTGGGCGATCAGGTCGCCATGGCGGCAGAGGCCGGCATTCCGGTGATCTCGCTCGACGGCTCGAAGCACGACAATGTCGACGTCAACGTCACCTCCAACAATTTCGAACTCGGCACCCAGCTCTCCGAGGCGCTGTTCAAGGCGCTGGACGGCAAGGGCAATATCGTCAAGTTCTATCACTCCGCCCATCCGGGCGTGCATCAGCGCGAACTTGGCCTTGATGCGACGCTGGAAAAACACCCGGACATCAAGGTGATCGCCGATCACTTCGTCAAGGTGCCGGGCCCGGTCGATGACGGCCGCATCGCCATGGAAAACATCCTGCGGCAATATGGCGACCAGATCGACGGCGTCTGGGCCGCCTTCGATGATCCGGGCATCGGCGCGGAACTGGCGACGGAATCGGAACTGCCGGATTCCAAGCTGATCATCATGGGCATCGATGGCAATGAGCAGGCGGTCGACATGATCAAGTCCTGCACCCATTTCAAGGCCACCTTCCGCCAGGACTTCCCCGGCATGGCGGCGGTTGGCGCTGAAGAACTCGAGAAGATCCTCGGCGGCGGCGCTGCCGAAAGCGATGAAATCTACGTGCCGGCGGTGATGATCACGCCGGAATCGCTGGGCGTGACCTGCCCCTGACGGGCCGTTTCGTAACCGGAGCCGCCGGCAGCGGCGGCTCCGCCTTTCACCTTTCGCGGGACAATTAACATGTTGCTGAGCATCAAAGGGCTTGAAAAGCGCTTCAGCGGCGCGCGCGCGCTCGCCGGCGCCGACCTTGCGGTCGAGGCCGGCTCCGTGCACGGGCTTCTGGGCGAAAACGGCGCCGGAAAGTCGACGCTGATCAAGACGCTCTCCGGCCTGATCGCGCCCGATGCGGGCGAGATCCGGATCGACGACAAGCCGGTCGAGATCGAAAATGTCCGCCACGCCGAGGCGCTCGGCTTTCGCTTCATTCATCAGGAACTGAGCCTGGTTCCGCATTTCAACGCGGTGGAAAACGCCTTTGTCGGGCGGCGTTATCCCAAACGCGGCCTGTTCATCGACCGCAGACAAATGGCCGCCGAGATTGCCGAGACGGCGCGCGATATCGCGCCCGACCTGCCGCTCGACGTGCCGGCGGCGCGGCTGACGACCGGCCAGAAACAGCTTGTCGAGATCATCCGCGCGCTGATCGGCGAGCCGGCGCGGCTGGTGGTGATGGACGAGCCCACGGCCTCGCTGTCCGATGGCGAGGCGCGCAGGCTCTACCGCGCTGTGGCCCGGCTTGCCGAACGCGGCGTCGCCGTGATCTTCATCTCGCACCGGCTGGATGAGGTGATGGAAATCTGCGACCGGTTCACGGTGCTCAGAAACGGCGCGACCGCCGGGGCAGGGGCCATCGGCGACATCGACCGCGCCGGTCTCGTGCGCCTGATGTCCGGGCGCGAGGAAGTGCGGTTGACCCCGGCGCCGATGACGGTGGATGCGCCGACCGTGCTGAAGGTCCGCGATCTGCCTTTCGGCGACCATGGCTCACGGGTTTCCTTCGACATCCGGGCCGGCGAAATTCTCGGCCTTTACGGGCTTGTCGGCGCGGGGCGCTCGTCGCTGATGAAGATCATCTGGGGCGCGACCTCTCATGGCGCAGGCGCTATCAGCCTTGCGGACAAACCACTTCGCCCCGGCCGGATCGACGACCGGATCAAGCGCGGCGGGGCTTATGTGCCGGAAGATCGCCGTCATGAGGGGCTGATCGTGAACCGCACGATTGCCGAGAACCTTGCCATCGCCAATCTGGCCTCGGTGCGCGCCTCACCCGGCCTGCCATGGACCAGCGTTGCCGCGCTGAAGCGCCGTACGCAGGAGGTGCGTGAGGCGCTTTCGGTCAAGATGGGGTCGCCCTTCGCCAAGCCGCTGACGCTGTCGGGCGGCAATCAGCAGAAGCTTCTCTTCGGCCGCTGGTTCGGGCGGCCGATCCGGCTCCTCATCCTGGACGAACCGACGCGCGGCGTCGATGTCGGC
>NZ_DEPM01000186.1:20825-24518 GCF_002358775.1 Martelella sp. UBA3392 | reverse complement strand
AATCCCCTTGAAGGCCGTTGAAGTGATCTGACGAGAAAAAACTCGTCAATACAGTTGGTTAGTTGCGTAATGTGACGGGTGATGACGGGTTCTGAATGCGGTCCAAGGCATTCTTCCTCTCCGCCATTTCCGACATGTACAGGCAGGTCTTTCGGCAGTTGAATCCACTGACAGCCGGTCGTCGCCATATAGAGTATCGCATTCATGACCTCGCGCAGATCGGTCGTGCGCGGACGCCCGAGCCGGTTGGGCGACGGCATGAACGGGGCGATCAATGCCCATTCACCGTCGGTTAGATCGCTTGCACGGCGCGGCGTCTCACGGCGGGCGGTTTCAGTTCAGGGCATATGTGGCCCCGTTCGGTTTGGCGACAGAACTGAAGTACAAACCACTGAAACCGCTCAACTCTTTTCGTGTTGGAAGAGGTCATCGCGGGAATCCTTGCTGGGAGGGGATAGGTGAGACGTTTTAGGGTGTTTGTTTGAGCGGTTGATGTCCTTGGTTTGCTCGAAATGCGTGGTCTGTCGATCCGCTTCGCAAAGGGGCCATTTTCGTGGATGCGCTCTCGGCCTTCCACTTGCGCTTTCGGCATGAGTTGGGCACAAGAGGGCCGCCGGTAAATCGACCGGCGACCCTTTTACTTTTCTGGAAGCTTCATCATGCTCGATATCAAATGGATTCGCGAAAACCCGGAGGCGCTCGACAAGGCGCTGGCCGCGCGCGGCGCCAGGCCGCTTGCCGCAGAAATCGTCGATCTGGATGAGAAGCGCCGCTCCGTCGTGCAGCGCCTCCAGGAAATGCAGTCCCGCCGCAACGCCGCGTCGAAGGAAATCGGCATCGCGATGGGGCGGAAGGATACCGAACTTGCCGAGAAGCTGAAGGCCGAGGTTTCCGAAATCAAGACCGCGATGCCGACGCTGGAAGCCGAGGAGCGCGAGGCGACCGCGGCGCTGGACGACCTTCTCGCCGGCATCCCCAACGTGCCGCTCGACGATGTGCCGGTCGGCGCTGACGAGGACGCCAATGTCGAAATCCGCCAATGGGGCGAGAAGCCCGGCTGGAACCATGTTGCGAAAGAGCATTTCGAAATCGGCGAGGCGCTCGGCGGCATGGATTTCGAACGGGCGGCGAAGCTGTCGGGCTCGCGCTTCACGGTGCTGACCGGCGCATTCGCAAGGCTGGAGCGCGCGCTTGGCCAGTTCATGATCGACATGCACACCAGCGAGCACGGCTACCTCGAGGTCAGCCCACCGCTTCTGGTGCGCGACGAGGCGCTCTATGGCACCGGGCAGTTGCCGAAATTTTCCGACGACCTGTTCAAGGCCTCGGAGGATCGCTGGATGATCCCGACGGCGGAAGTGCCGCTCACCAATCTGGTGGCAGGTGAAATCCTGCCGGCGGAGGAATTGCCGCTGCGCTATTCGGCGCTGACCTATTGCTTCCGTTCGGAGGCGGGTTCCGCCGGGCGCGATACCCGCGGCATGCTGCGCCAGCACCAGTTCCTGAAATGCGAAATGGTCTCGATCACCGATGCCGACAGTTCGCTCGATGAGCTGGAGCGGATGACGGCGGCGGCCGAGGATGTGTTGAAGAAGCTCGGCCTGCATTACCGCGTGATGGCGCTTTCGACCGGCGACATGGGCTTTTCGGCGCGCAAGACCTATGACATCGAGGTCTGGCTGCCGGGGCAGGATACCTATCGCGAAATCTCGTCCTGCTCGGTCTGCGGCGATTTTCAGGCCCGGCGCATGAATGCGCGCTATCGCGGCAAGGACGAGAAGCAGACCCGCTTCGTGCATACGCTGAACGGTTCCGGCGTCGCCGTCGGCCGTGCGCTGATCGCCGTCGTCGAGAATTATCTGAATGAAGATGGTTCCGTCACGGTTCCGGAGGCACTGGTGCCCTATATGGGCGGCATGACCCGCATCGAGAAGGCGAAGTGAGATCGACATGCGCATTCTGCTGACCAATGACGACGGTATTCACGGCCCCGGCCTTGCCGTGCTGCAATCCCTTGCCGCCCAGCTTTCCGACGACGTCTGGACGGTGGCGCCGGAAACCGACCAGAGCGGCCTTGCCCATTCGCTGACGCTCTCGGAGCCCTTGCGGCTGCGTCAGATGGGCGAGAAGGAATATGCGCTGCGCGGCACGCCGACGGACTGCGTGATCATGGCCGTGCGTGAAGTGCTGCCCGAGCCGCCGGACCTGATCCTCTCCGGCATCAATTCCGGCGCCAACATGGCCGACGACGTCACCTATTCCGGCACGATCGCGGCGGCAATCGAGGGCACGATGCAGGGCGTACGCTCGATCGCGCTCAGCCAGACCGGCAATTACGACGATGGAAGGCGCTATTTCCCGTGGGAGGTGGCGGAGCGCCATGCCCCGGCGCTGATCGACAAGCTGCTGACGCTCGACCTTCCCGAGGGCACCTTCCTGAACGTCAATTTCCCGTGCTGCACGCCGGACGAGGTCAAGGGCGTCCGGGTGACCGCGCAGGGCAAGCTCGAATCGGGCCTTTCGGTCGACAAGCGGTCCGATGGTCGCGGGCTTCCCTATTACTGGCTGACCTTCCGCGAGCGTCTCAGCGCGTTCGCCGACGACAGCGATCTGCAGGCGGTCGGCGAGAACTATCTGTCGGTCACGCCGCTGAAGCTCGACTTGACCGACCATGCGGTTCGCGACAGGATCAAGGCGGCGCTCGGCTGATTTGAAAGGGATGGCGGTGGCGACGAAGCTTCAGGAACGGGAAGGGTTTGCGGCTCTCGTGATGCGCCTTCGGGCCGGCGGCGTCACCAATCTTGACCTGTTGTCGGCGGTCGAGGCCACCCCGCGCTCGCTGTTCACGCCCTCGCATCTCTCGCCCTATGCCTATAGCGGCCGATCGGTGCCGATCGAATGCGGGGCGTTCATGGAAAGCGCCGATCTCGCCATCCGCCTGATCGATATCCTCAAGGTGAAGCCCGGCCAGCGCGTGCTCGAGGTTGGCACGGGCTCTGGCTATACCGCCGCGATCATGGGCCGCATCGCCGAGCGGGTGCTGACGGTGGAGCGCTATCGCACCCTTGCCGATCTCGCCCGAAGGCGTCTTGCCGAACTTTCGCTGCAAAGGGTTGTCGTGCGCCAGGCCGATGGCCGCGAGGGTATGAGCGGCGAGGGCACTTTCGACCGTATCCTCTATACCGTGGCGGTGCCGGAAATTCCGCGCGCCCGCGTCGAGCAGCTTGTCTCCAACGGCGTCATCATGGCCCCGCTGATCCGTGAGGGCGCGCGGCCGCTGATGGTGCGCATGACGCGGATAGGAAGCCGGTTCGAACGTCAGGACCTGTTCGAGGTTCCCTATATCGCCGCCGAACGCGGACTTTCAAAGGCCCTGTAACGCTTCATTTTCCGGCTGAGCGGACTTTTCGTCCCTGAATTTCGCGCTTCGCCGCCGGCTTTAACCGTGCGGTAACTCTGATGTGGTTAAAACCGGTGCAGTAAAGAGTTCAAGCGTACAGGGTCGGTTCATGCGTATTTCTGGGCTGCCGGAAGTCGGCAAAGCAACACAAGGCGTACTGCTCGTTTCGTCGCTGGCCATATTGGCCGCCGGATGCAGTTCTGAAACTTCCCGCCTGAGCAATGGGCCGGACACGATGACCACCGGCTCGGTCGTCCCGCAATATCAGCAGCTCGTGCCGCCCGCCAATGTCG
>NZ_DEPM01000186.1:0-20511 GCF_002358775.1 Martelella sp. UBA3392 | reverse complement strand
CCCGCCAATGTCGGCGGTGGCGGATATCAGGGCCTGCCATCCGCTTCCTCCGGCCAGGCCGTTTACAGCAATCAGCCGATCAATACCGCGACCACCGCCGGTTCGGGCGCCCGCATGGCGACCACGCCGGTGACAGTGCAGAGCAACACGCTGCCGCCGCCGGCAGCGCCAACGCAGACAGCGGCGCTTGCGCAGCCGGCCAATCCCGCGCCGCCGCCGGCCGCCGTCGGTCAGCCGAGCACGCTTCCCTCCAGCACCCAGGATGTGGCGACGCGCCGCGTGATGATGCGCTCGGACGAATCGCTCGCGGCCTTTGCCAGCCGCAACGGGGTCAGCGAGCAGGACCTTCTGCGCCTCAACGGGCTCACCAGCGCCTCGCAGGTGCGTCCGGGCCAGGTGCTTGTCGTTCCGGTCGTCTCCAGCCAGCCCTCGGTTGCCAAGTCGGCGAGCCAGAGCCAGGGCCTGCCGCCGGCAGCGCCGACGCAAATTCCCTCCGATACGCCCGATCAGCGCGTCGCTGTTCTGCCGGGAACGGCGGGCGTTCGCGAGCGTCAGAGCGTGGAGGCGACCAGTACGGCTTCCGCCGCCCGCAACGGCGAGAGCGGCGACGGCAATACCTATTCCGTCAAGAGCGGCGACAGCCTCTACACGATCGCGAAATCCTATGGCGTCACGGTCGATGCGCTGAAGGCGGCCAACGGCCTGACCTCGGCCAATATCCGCATCGGCCAGAAGCTTGTCATTCCGAGTCAGGCCGCGCCGGCCCAGCCGACGGCGCCGGTGCAGACCGCCGCCGCAGCGCCGACGACCCCGGTCAACAAGACCACTCAGACCGCCGACAGCCCCAAGCCCTACCAGCCGCCGGCTGCCGAAACGACGGCCGTCGTGGAAGAGGTTGCGGTGAGAACCGACGCGGGCGAAGACGTGCCGGAAGGCACCGGCATCACCACCTATCGCTGGCCCGTAAAGGGCGCGGTGGTCGTCGGCTTCGGCCAGCCCTATGGCGACGATATTTCCGAGGGCATCGATATTTCGGTTCCCCAGGGCACGCCGATCAAGGCCGCCGAAAACGGCGTCGTGGTCTATGCCGATGACGGGCTCTCCGACTACGGCAACGCGATCCTGATCCGCCATGACGACGGCCGGGTCACGGTCTACGGCTATGCCGAGGAGCTGAAGGTCAAGCGCGGCGACAGCGTCCAGCGCGGCCAGACCATCGCCACCTCCGGCATGAGCGGCAAGGCGCAGCGCCCCATGGTCCACTTCGAGGTCCGCGACAACACCACCGCCGTCGACCCGATGCCGTTCCTCAACGGCTGATAAGCCGACATTGAATTGCGAGACAGCTGCACGGCACTGAACGCCGTCGTCAGACTGCAGTCAAAGCCGAGGCTTTGACTATCGTATGTCGTCGGCCCCTCGTCTTGATCCGAGCATCCAGGCGGATTAAGTCGCTGAATTTGCGAAGACTTATGGCAAGCCCTTCCGGGCGGCCTGGATCCTCGGGTCAAGCCCGAGGATGACGCGGAATGTGGGGAGGCGTTTGTCAGCAGTCTGACGGCGCCGAGAGGCGCTGTTTTGCTTGTCCGGGCAATTTGCCGGCTGATCAGGTTCGCTGTTTCGCTTACACCACCTCGCGATGGTGGGCAGCACCGCTCTGCTATTGTACCATGCTTCATCAGCGGGCTTGCGTAAATCTCGCAATCTATATAAAGATATCTTTATATCTTGATGAAAGTCGGTAGATGGCGAAATTCGATCTGGAGACCATGGTGGAGGTGCTGAAGGCGGTGGGTGAGCCCACACGGCTCAGGCTGATCGCGCTGCTTTCGGCGGGCGACCTCACGGTTTCCGATCTTACCGACATTCTCGGCCAGTCGCAGCCGCGCATTTCGCGGCATCTGAAACTGCTTTCCGAAGCCGGCCTGATCGATCGCTATCAGGAGGGGGCGTGGGCCTATTTCCGGCTTCGCGACGAAGGCCCGCCCGCGCGCCTCGTGCGCCAGATTCTCGCCCATGCATCGCTGGAGGATTCGGCGCTGGAGCGCGACGTCGCCCGCCTCGCGGCGGTCAAGCAGGCGCGGGCGGAAAAGGCCGAAGCCTATTTCGCCCAGCATGCCGGCGAGTGGGACCAGATGCGTCGCCTTCACATTTCCGAGGCCGAGGTGGAAGACTGCCTCGTCAGCCTGATCGGCGACAAGCCGGTGCAGAACATGCTCGATCTCGGCACGGGCACCGGCCGCATGCTGCTGTTGCTGAAGGATGTCTATCGCCGCGCCGTCGGCATCGATGCCAGCCGCGACATGCTGGCCGTGGCCCGCGCCAACCTCGATGCCGAGGGGCTGACCCGCGCGGTTGTCCGGCTTGGCGATATTCTGAACCTGCCGCTGGAAAGCGAGGATTTCGATCTGGTGATCATCCATCAGGTGCTGCATTTCCTCGAAAACCCCGATGCCGCGATCGCGGAGGCCGCGCGCGTGATGCGACCGGGCGGACGGCTGGCGGTGATCGATTTCGCGCCGCATGACCTGGAATATCTGCGCGCCGACCATGCGCATCTGCGTCTCGGCTTTTCCCATCAGGCGATGGAAGACTGGATGCAGGAAGCCGGGCTTGACGTGGAAAAGGTGATCGATCTTCCGTTCGCGGCGGCGAGCGAACCGTCCCTGACGGTGACGGTCTGGCTTGCGCGCGATCCCCGCCGGCTGGTGGCCGGCGGCAATGAAAAGACTTTTGCGAGGAGTGTCTGAGGCAATGACCGATGGAACCGGCGCGCTGACGCGGCCGATCGAGTATTCGTTCGAATTTTTTCCACCCAAGAGCGAGGACGCCGCCGCCGGCTGGTGGCGGGCGGTGGAGGCGCTGTCGGCCTATGATCCCGCCTTCGTTTCCGTCACCTATGGCGCCGGCGCCTCCAGCCAGGCCCCGACCTTCGATGCCGTAAAGCGCCTGATCGATGAGACAGATCTGGTCACCGCCTCGCACCTGACGGTGGTGAAAGCCACCAGCGGCGAGGTCGATAACGTGATCCGCCGGTTCCGCGATGCCGGCGTGAAACGCTTCGTCGCCCTGCGCGGTGACGCGCCGGATGGCGTGGGCGCGGCCTATCGCCCGCATCCCGGCGGCTACGCCAATGCCGCGGCATTGGTGGCCGGGCTGAAGGCGATCGACGATTTCGATATCTCGGTTTCCGCCTATCCGGAAAAACACCCCGAAAGCGTCGATCGCGCCGCCGATATCGCGATGCTGAAGGCCAAGGCCGACAACGGCGCCGACCGCGCCCTGACCCAGTTCTTCTTCGACAATGACGTGTTCGAGGACTACCTCAACGATGTGCGCAGGGCAGGGGTGACGATCCCGGTCCTGCCCGGCATCATGCCGGTTCAGAACCTCAATCAGCTCAAGCGTTTTGCGGCGATGTGCGGTGCGAGCATTCCGGATTTCCTCGAAAAGCGGCTCGGAAACCTTGTCGATGATCCTGCGGCGCATTTCGAAGTGGCAGCCGATATCGCCGCCGAGCAGGTGCTCGATCTGCAGAAGCGCGGCATCTCCGAGTTCCACTTCTACACCATGAACCGCTCCAAGCTCCTGATCGCGGTGTTCGACCGCCTCGGCATCAAACCGGCCGAAAGCGCATCGGATGAAAAGATGCTGGGGCGCACTGGATAGCAGCCGGGTGACACGTCCTCGGACAGATGCCGGTGACCCTGAGCATTTCGCAGTCAGGTGGGAACACCTGACGTCCGCGAAAATGCGTCAAACCAAAGAGATCGAGCAGTTTCGCGTTTCCGTGAAACTGCTCTAGTCTTCACCGGCAATGCTTCCGTGACCGACGATCAGTCAGCCATGCCGGCTTCGTATTTCGCCGAAAGCGACAGCCATTCTTCCTCGATTTTGGAAAGCTCCGCCGCGGCGTTGGCGCGCGCCTGGATCATCACCTTCGCCTTTTCGGGCGACTGTGTGTAGAGCTTGGGATTGGCGAGATCGGCGTCGAGCCTGGCGATGATTGCCTCGATCTTCGCGGTCTTTTTCTCGGCCATGTCGATCTGCTTCTTCAGCGGCGCCATTGAGGCGCGCCGGTCGGCGGCGCTTCGGCGCTGTTCGGCCTTCGAGCGGGTATCCTCGACCGGCGTTTTGGCCGCCTTGGGCTTGCCGCCGGAGATGATCAGCTCGCGGTAATCCTCGAGGTCGCCGTCATAATTCTTCACCGTGCCGTCATGGACCAGCCACAGCCGGTCGACGGTGGCCTCGATCAGATGGCGGTCATGCGAGATCAGGATCACGGCGCCGGGATAATCGTTCAGCGCCTGGATCAGCGCGTTGCGGCTGTCGATGTCGAGATGGTTGGTCGGCTCGTCGAGGATCAGCAGGTTGGGCGCGTGGAAGGCGGCAAGGCCCATCAGGAGCCGCGCCTTCTCGCCGCCGGAAAGATCGCGCGCGGGCGTATCCATCTTCTCCGTCGCAAGGCCCATCTGGGCCACGCGGGCGCGCACCTTCGGTTCGGGGGCGGTCGGCATCAGCTTGCGCACATGGGCGATCGCGCTTTCGTCGGGCACGAGGTCATCGATCTGGTGCTGGGCGAAGAAACCGGTGAGAAGACCGGGGGCGAGCTTCAGCGTTCCGCTTTCCGGCTTCAGCCGGCCGGAGATGAACTTCGCGAAGGTCGACTTGCCGTTGCCGTTGGCACCAAGCAGCGCGATCCGGTCGTCATTGTCGAGGCGCAGGTTGAGCCCGGTCAGGATCGGTTTGCCTGGCGCATAGCCGACCGCGCCGTCCTCGATCGCGACGATCGGGGAGGCGGGTATCTTTTCCGGGGCAGGGAAGGAGAAACCCTGCACATGATCCTCGATTACCGCAGACACCGTGCCCATCCGCTCCAGCGCCTTGACCCGGCTTTGCGCCTGGCGGGCCTTGGAGGCCTTGGCCTTGAACCGGTCGATGAAGCTTTGCAGGTGCTTGCGCTGGGCCTCGTTCTTGGCATGCGCCTTCATCTGCAGCTCGTCCTGCGCCGCCTTCTGGCGGGCGAACTGGTCGTAGGAGCCGCGATAGAAGGTCAGCTTCTTCTGGTCGAGATGGACGATGGCGTTGGCCGCGGTGTTCAGGAGGTCGCGGTCATGCGAGATGATGATCACGCTGTAGGGATAGCGGCGGATGTAATCCTCCAGCCAGAGCGCGCCCTCGAGATCGAGATAGTTGGTCGGCTCATCGAGCAGCAGCAGGTCGGGCTCGGAAAACAGCACCGCCGCCAGCGCCACGCGCATGCGCCAGCCGCCGGAAAAAGACGAGGCGGGGCGCTTCTGGGCGGCTTCGTCGAAACCGAGGCCGGAGAGAATGCTGGCCGCGCGCGCTTCGGCTGAATGAGCATCGATATCGGCAAGCCGCGTGTGGATTTCGGCGATCCGGTCGGGGTCGCACGCGGTCTCGGCTTCGACGAGCAGCGCGGCGCGTTCCTTGTCTGCGGCGAGCACGATATCGATCAGCGGGTCTTCCGTGCCGGGCGCCTCCTGCGCCACCTGGCCGATCCGCGCGCGTTTGGGTAGCGACACAGTGCCGGTCTCGGGCGCAAGCGCGCCGGTCAGGACGCGAAACAGCGTCGACTTGCCGGCGCCGTTGCGCCCGACAAGCCCCGCCTTCATCCCGTCGGGGATGGAAACGGAGGCGTTTTCGATGAGCAGGCGTCCGGCGACGCGGACGGTAAGGTCGGATATCGAGATCATGCCAGCGGTTTTGTCTGAAACCGCACCGCTTGGCAAGCGATCTTCAGCCTTGCGGCAGCACGCTTCCTTCGGGGGTGCGCAGGAAGTAGATCATGTCCAATGCCAGCGACGGTTGCCCGAGCACCGTCAGCATCATGTGGACCTGGCCGCGGTGGTGAGTCTGGTGGTTGAAGAAATGCGCAAGCGTGGTGCCGATCCGGTCTGTATAGGTCTTGGGCGGGTTGCCGCGCTGATAGGAAAATGTTCCTTCGACGCTGTCGAGCCCGTCGATGAAGCTGATGATATTCTCGTCCATCGCTGCGCGCGCCGCCCTCAACGCCGTGAAATCATCGAACAGGATGGTGTCGAGCAGAACCGGACCGGTGTCCTTGCCCGCAAAACGCGTCATCCACACCCCGTCGGCATAGAGGACATGGTTGAGCGTGGCGTGGACGGAGGGGAAGAAGGCGCCCAGATCGCGACGATATTCCTCGTCGGACAGTTCGGCCGCCGCGGCGTAGACAAGGGCGTTGGCCCAGGCATTATAGGCGGCGAAACGGCGGAAGTGCTGTAACATTTAGCTCTCCTTTTGCGGCAGAATAGCGCCGTGCCGGCCGTACACCAGCGAGAAATTTTGATGGTTTCAGCAATAAGTCTCATGCGTCATCACCGCATGACGTGCTAACGTTTCAACCGCGACGAAGGAGTTTCTCATGGTTCGAATTCTCTACACGCTTTGCGGCGCCGATCCCGACATCCGCTTTTCCCCCCATTGTTGGAAAATCATCCTGGCCCTCAGGCATAAGGGGCTGGACTTTGAAGAAAAACCCGTCGGCTTCACCGAGATCGCCAAGCTCGAGAACGGGTTTTCGAAAACCGTGCCGATCCTGAAGGACGGCGACAAGCTGATCGCCGACAGTTTCGCGATCGCGCTCTATCTGGAGCAGACCTATCCGGAAGCGCCGTCGCTGTTCAGGGGCGAGGGAGGGGCCGGCATGGCGCGGTTCGTCGAGGCCTATTCCCAGTCGACCCTTCATCCCGCCATCACCCGGATCGCGCTCAAGCATATCCACGACATGCTGTCCCCGGTCGATCAGGCCTATTTCCGCGAAAGCCGGGAAGCGCGCCTCGGGGCGACGCTCGAAGAGGTCGCGACCGGGCGCGAGGCGGAAATCGCCGCTTTCGCCGACAAGCTGAAGCCGCTGAGGGTGACGCTGAAGAGCCAGCCCTTCATCGGCGGCAGCGAGCCGCTGTTTGCCGACTACATCGTCTTCGGAGCGCTGCAATGGGCGTTCAAGACCGGCAATCCCGACATTCTTGACGCCAATGACCCGGTGATGAACTGGTTCGAACGCTGCCAGGGCTTCACCGAAACGTCATAATCGACGCCTGAACAAATTCGTCGTGTCCGCCTGCTTCCATTCTGGCCGAAACCGCTTTATACACCGGCCAAATTTCATGAACGCAAAGGACGATAACATGGCGATTGAACGCACTTTTTCGATGATCAAGCCGGATGCCACCAAGCGCAACCTGACTGGCGCGATCACCAAGGTCTTCGAGGAAAACGGCCTTCGCGTCGTCGCCTCCAAGCGGGTATGGATGGCAAAGCGCGAGGCGGAAGCCTTCTACGCCGAGCACAAGGAGCGTCCGTTCTTCGGTGAACTCGTCGATTTCATGTGCTCGGGCCCGACCATCGTCCAGGTTCTGGAAGGCGAAAACGCCGTTCTGAAGAACCGCGAGATCATGGGCGCGACCAACCCGGAAAAGGCCGATGAAGGCACGATCCGCAAGACCTTCGCGCTGTCCATGGGCGAAAACTCGGTTCACGGCTCGGATGCCCCGGAAACCGCCAAGCGCGAAATCGCCTTCTGGTTCTCCGAAACCGAAATCGTCGGCTGATTCCTCAGTCGAACCGGCTTTAAGACCCGCGGCTTGCCGCGGGTTTTTTGTGTCAGCCCTTGCGCGCTGCGAGGCGTTCGGCGGCGCGTTCGCTGGCGGAGCGGCGGCTGGACTGGAACATGTGGAGGCGGGCGCGCACCGCGTCGACGATTTCCGGCGGCGCGGTCTTCGGCGTGCCGCAGCGATAGGGCGGTTCGGGATCGTATTCCATCTGGAGCTGGATCTGCTGGGCGGTCGCCCGGTCGGTCATGTCCTCCACCACCCGCAAGGCGAAATCGATGCCGGAGGTGACGCCGGCGCCGGTGATGCGGTTGCGGTCGACAACCACGCGCTCATGCACCGGCTTGGCGCCGAACAGCGCCAGTTGCTCGACCGAGGTCCAGTGCGAGGTGGCGCGATAGCCCTCAAGCAGGCCCGCCGCCCCCAGCACCAGCGAACCGGTGCAAACCGAGGTCACCAGCCGGCAGCCGGGCGCGATCCGGCGCAGGAAATTCAGCGTCTCGTCGTCATCCATCAGCGCGATCTGGCCGGGGCCGCCGGGAACGCAGACGATATCGAGGCTCTGGCACTGGCCGAATGTGGTGTTGGGCAGCACGCGCAGCCCGCGATCGACGATCACCGGATCGAGGTTTTTCCAGAGGAACTTGATGTTTGTGCCCGGCATGCGATTGAGAACGTCGGCGGGCCCGAACAGATCCAGCTGGGTCAGGCCAGGATACATGATCAAGCCGACATCTATGGAAGCGGCATTGGCGGGCATGGCGGTCCTCGTCGCGCGGTAAATCGATTGAAAGACGTCGTCAGCAGGATAGAGCGATTTACAATCCGGGCAAGCCCTGCAATCGCGCTTCTACAGCAAGATCGTGTCCGTTTTATTGCCAGCGGTCGCGGGCGTGGTCATCCTGTTCGCGGGCGCTGACCCATTCGCCGGAGCCGCCATCCTTGAGGTGTTCCTTTTTCCAGAACGGCGCGTCGGTTTTCAGGAAGTCCATGACGAAGGATGCGCCCTCAAAGGCGGCATGGCGGTGACTGGCGGCGGCGATCACCACCACGATCGGATCGCCGGGCAGCATGCGGCCGAAGCGATGGATCACCGTCAGGCCCAGCAGGCCGAAACGCTCGATTGCCTGTTGGCCGATCCGCGCGATCTCTTCTTCGGCCATGCCGGGATAGTGCTCGAGCTCCAGCGCCTCAAGCCTGCCGCCATCGTCGCGGCAGTGACCGGTAAAGCTCACCGTCGCGCCGATATCCGGGCGGCCACCGGTGATACTGTCTATTTCTGACGCGATATCAAAGGTTTCAGCTTGTATCCTGATCTTCGGTACGACCTGCATGCCTCACCCGCCCGTCATCGGGGGAAACAGCGCGATCTCGCGCGCGCCGGCGATCGGGGCGTCGTGCTCGGCGTGGAACTTGTCGAGCGCGACCCGGATCACCTCCGGTTCGGCAAGGGCGGCGGCATAATTGTCGCCGCGCGCCTGCAGGAAGGCGAGCAGGCCGGCGACATCCGTTACCTCGGCGGGAATATCCAGTTCCTCCTCGCCGGTCCCGATCCGCTCGCGCACCCATGCAAAATAGACAAGCCTGGTCATCGCTCCGCCTCCACGACATGTTTCAGCCCGGCGCGGAAATAGTCATAGCCGGTATACATTGTCAGCGCGGCCGCGACCCAGAGCAGCACGATGCCGAGATTGGTGGTGTAGGGGATCACCTTGTCGCCGGCGGGGCCGGCCAGCAGCAGGCCGATCGCCACCATCTGGAAGGTGGTCTTCCACTTGGCGATGCGGGTGACCGGGACCGAGACCTTGAGGCCGGCCAGATATTCGCGCAGGCCCGACACCAGCACCTCGCGGCACAGGATGATGATCGCCGCCCACAGCGACCAGCCGGCAATCGTGCGTTCGACATCGGCGGCGAGCAGCAGAAGGCAGGTGGAGACCAGCAGTTTGTCGGCGATCGGGTCCAGCATGCGTCCGATATTGGAGGTCTGGTTCCAGGCGCGGGCGAGGTAGCCGTCTAGGAAGTCGGTGACCGAGGCGATCAGGAAGATCGTCAGCGCCGCCCAGCGGGCGGAATCGGAGCTCGAAAGCTTCCCCTCAAGAAAGAAGCAGAGCACGATCAGCGGAACCGCCAGAATGCGCCCATAGGTCAGGAGGTTGGGTAGGTTGTAAGCTTTCGATGCCATCGCGTCATTCCATCTGCTCGGGCGGGCAGGTCGCGCCCAGCCGCAAGATGCTTCCAATGCAACCCCGCGGTCAATGCGGCGCGGCATTAAACCTGTGACAGGTTTTCAAAATTTCCGAAAGCCGGCCATCATTTGCCGCCGCCCTCGTGAAAATGGTTGTAGATCAGCCGCGCCATCGCCTCGGAAATTCCGTCGACGCCGGCAAGATCGGAAAGTCCCGCGCGCGACACCGCCTTGGCCGAGCCGAAATGCTGCAACAGCGCGCGCTTGCGCGATGGCCCGATGCCGGCGATCTCGTCGAGCGGGTTTCTGACCATCTCCTTCTTGCGCCGCGCCCGGTGGGAGCCGATCGCGAAGCGATGGGCCTCGTCGCGCAGGCGCTGGATGAAATAAAGCACCGGATCACGCGGCGGCAGCGAGAAATCGGGCCGGCCCGCCATGAAGAAGCGCTCGCGGCCCGCCTCGCGGTCGGCACCCTTGGCGACGCCGATCGCGGTGACCGCCTCGGTGATGCCGAGATCCTCCAGAATCTTGCGCACCGCCGACATCTGCCCCTGACCGCCGTCGATCAGGATCACATCCGGCCACGCCGGGAAGGGGGCGTCGCCGTCACCTTCCGGCGCAACGCTGTGGTCGGAGCTGCGGTCGGGAATGCCATGCTCCTTGATCAGCCGCGCGAAACGGCGGGTCATGACCTCGCGCATCATGCCGAAGTCGTCGCCGGGGGTGATCTCGGTCGATTTGATGTTGAACTTGCGATACTGCGCCTTCACGAAGCCGTCGGGACCGGCGACGATCATGCCGCCCACCGCATTGGTGCCCATGATGTGGGAGTTGTCGTAGACCTCGATCCGGCGCGGCGGCTGGGGCAGGCCGAAGGTTTCGGCGAAGCCTTCCAGCAGGCGCGATTGCGTCGCGGTCTCGGCAAGCTTGCGGCCATGGGCCTCGCGGGCATTGGCAAGGCCGTGCTCGACCGCCTCGCGCTTTTCCCCACGCTTCGGCACGGTGATCTGGACCTTGCGTTCGGCGCGCTCCGAAAGCGCCAGTTCGAGCAGCGCCTGCTCCTCGATCTCTTCCGACAGGAATATATTCCTCGGGATCGGCTTGTCGTCATAAAACTGCGCCAGGAAGGCGTTCAAGATTTCCGCGCCAGTCAGCGATGGATCGGCCTTGGGGAAATAGGCGCGATTGCCCCAGTTCTGGCCGGTGCGGTAGAAGAACACCTGAATGCAGCAGAGCCCGCCCTCATTGTGGATCGCGAACACGTCTGCTTCCTCGATGCCGGCCGGATTGACGCCCTGATGGCCGAGCACGTGCGAGAGCGCGGACAGGCGGTCGCGATAGATCGCGGCGCGTTCGAAATCGAGGTTTTCCGACGCAGCGTTCATCGCCTCCGCGAGTTCGGCATGAACCTGCTTGCTCTTGCCCGACAGGAAGGCGCGGGCCTCGTCGACCAGTTCAGCATAATCCTCTTTCGATATCTCGCCGGTGCAGGGCGCGGCGCAGCGCTTGATCTGGTAGAGCAGGCAGGGGCGCGTCCGGCTTTCATAGACGCTGTCGGTGCAGGAGCGAATCAGGAAGGCGCGCTGCATGGCATTGATGGTGCGCCCGACCGCGCCGGCCGACGCGAAGGGGCCATAATAGTCCCCCTTGCGGGCGCGCGCGCCGCGATGCTTGAACAAAGCGGGCGCCTCGTGGTCGCCGGTGATCAGAATATAGGGAAACGACTTGTCATCGCGCAGCAAAACATTAAAGCGCGGCCGCAACCTCTTGATTAGATTGGCTTCCAGCAGCAGGGCTTCGGTTTCCGTCCTGGTGGTGACGAATTCCATATGGGCGGTCTGCGCGACCATGCGGGTGATGCGGTTGGAGTGGCCGCGGCCTTGCGCATAATTGGTGACGCGTTTTTTCAGAGACCGCGCCTTGCCGACATAGAGCACGTCGCCATTGGCATTGAACATGCGGTAGACGCCGGGCGCATTCGGCAGGCGCTTGACGAATTCGGCGATCAGTTCCGCGCCCTTCAGCGCGTGCTGCTCGCTCGCCGCGTCATTCCACTGGATCGCGTCGGCCGACGGTATGGCGACCTCCGGCAGGCCGTCGTCGTCATCTCTGTCGTCATAAACAATGCCGCCATCAGGCGCGTTGCGTGTCATTCATTGATACCCGTTACGTCCGGTGTTTCCCAGGCCAGGTGCTGCCCGCCATCGAGCGCGATCATCTGGCCGGTGATCGAGGGCGTTTCGTAAAGATAGCGAATCGTCGCCGCGAATTCCGAAAGCGCCGGTCCTCGTCTTAAGATAAGCGTTCCGATCTGGCTTTCAAAATCCTCGTCGCTCTGGCGGATGTTTTTCAGCGTCGGGCCGGGGCCGATGGCGTTGACGCGGATGTTCGGCGCGAAGGCCTGCGCCATGGTCTGGGTCGCGGTCCAAAGCGTGCTCTTGGACAGCGTATAGCTGAAGAAGCGCGGCGTGAGCGCCCAGACCCGCTGGTCGATCATGTTGACGATCAGGCCGCCATCCGCCTGTTTGGCGAAATGCTCCGAAAGGATCAGCGGCGCCTTCACATGGATCGCGAAATGGCGGTCGAACCGGTTGGTGTCGAAATGCGCGGCTGCGTCATCCTCGAACAGCGAGGCGTTGTTGACCAGGATATCGACCGGCCCCATCGCATCGTTCACCGCCGCGACCAACCGGCCCGTCTGGTCGCCGTCGAGAAGATCGGCCCGGAAGACGCGCGCGTCAATTCCGGTTTCGCGCAGTGCTTGCGCCGCCGATTCCGCCTCGTCGATACTCTGATTGGCATGGATTGCCACATTGAAGCCGTAATTGGCCATGCCCTCGACGATGGCACGGCCAAGTCTTTTCGCGCCGCCGGTGACGAGAACGGTTCTGGAGCGCGGGTTTTGCTGCATATATCGATCCTCTGGTCGGCGTTGCGAAGCTTATATCGTCTTGTCGCAGCAACAACCAAGTGGAAGTTGGTGCGCTTACGGAGCGGGGCGGAAGCGGCGACCACGCAACGATATGGCAGATTTAAATATAAATAATGTATTAACTTTGATTTTCTCAGTTTATTTTTGTATAAATTCATTGTTAACGATATATATGAAGGGTTTATCGAAAGCATTGATAACATAATTAATCGCGCCTATCTCATTTCTTAAGTGCTTTACGCGCAGATACGACAGCGAAGCACAAAAAGGAGAGACAAGATGCGGAATATCAAAACGACGACCGCCGTCGCGATGGCGGTACTGGTAGGCGCTGGCGCGGCACAGGCCGCAGACGCCATCGTCTCCACGCCTTATGAACCGAGCCCGGTCAGCTATGCTCAGCCGGCCAAGATTTCGAACTGGAGCGGCTTCTACCTCGGCGGCGCCGCCAACTGGGACTGGGGTACGTTCGACGAGGGCGACTTCAAGGCCGATGGCTGGGGCGGCACGCTGTTCGGCGGCTACAACATGCAGAGCGGCAATATCGTCTACGGCGTCGAAGCCGACCTCGCCACCTCGAACCAGAGTGAAGTCGTGTTCCCGAACGTGAAGATGGAGCAGGGCGTCAATGGCTCGCTGCGCGGCCGCGTCGGTTTCGCGATGGATCCGGTTCTGCTCTACGGCACGGCCGGTCTTGCCGGTTCCAAGCTGGTCGCCAAGCAGGCCGGCGACAAGGACACGCAGATGGGCTGGGGCTGGACTGTCGGCGCCGGTGCCGAAGCCATGGTCACGGAAAACATCTCCGCCCGCCTGGAATACCGCTACACCGATTACGGCAAGCAGGATTTCAAGCTGAACGGCGCGACCTATGAGCGCGGCTTTCAGGAAAACACCGTCAAGGTCGGTCTCGGCGTTCACTTCTGAGAACCCGACAACGCCTGATGCAGGGAGGCTCGCCGCAAGGCGGGCCTTTTTCGTTTTGACCCGCGGTGGCGAGCCGCTGATTATGCCTGCGGCCGCAGCCGGCCATAATCGGGAAAGCGCTCCTCGAATGCCGCCGGCCAGTTGACGAGGCGGACGCGGTGTTCTTCCCACTGGCCGGGAAAGCGCAGCATGAGATAGCCGAGCAGGCTGGCAAGCGCGAAATGGCCGGCATTGAGCCGCTTGCCGAATTTCGGCGGATGGGCGTCCAGATGATCGAGCCCGCGGCGCACCTTGTCCCACTGGCGATCGACCCAGGGCTGGTGCCATGTTTCCGGCGAGCGGAAGCGCGTCTCATAGATCACCAGGATGGCGGCGTCGCAGATGCCGTCGCTGAGCGCCTCGGTGCGTTCCACCGCCGCGCGCTTTTCCGGGTTGCGCGGATAGATCCGGGCATCCTCGCCGGCAATCGCGTTCAGATAGTGCATGATGGTGCGGCTGTCGTAGAAAGTCTCGCCCTCGTCGGTGACCAGCGTCGGGATCTTGCCGAGCGGGTTGGCCACGAGGAGGTCTTCCGGATTGTCCTGCGTCGCCGTGGGCACGAGGTCAAGCCCGATGCCCAGATGGTGGGCCGCCATCACCACCTTGGTGGAGAAGGGCGAGGCGGGGGCATAAAACAGTTTCATCGGCCGTCTTCTTTCTCGTGGGCGGTCTCGCCGGCGATCCAGAAGCTTCCGGCGCGGGCAAAACGGTCCTGCGCCAGGCAGGTCTTCAGATAGGGCAGCAGAATATCGAGTTCACCTGCCAGCGTATAGGGCGGATTGACGATGACGAGGCCCGAGCCCGCAAGCCCGTCGGTGTCGCGGTCGCTTCTGACGACGAGTTCCGCGCAGAGGATTTTCGGGATCGCCAGCTCCTTCAGCTTCTGATGGAAGGCGGCGACCGGCGCGCCGGTCTTGATCGGATACCAAAGCAGATAGGTGCCGGTCGCGAATCGGCGGTGGGCCTTCGCCAGACCGTCTGCGAGACGATCGAATTCGCCCGGCTCCTCGAAGGGCGGATCGACCAGCACGATGCCGCGCCGCTCCTTGGGCGGCAGATGGCCGGCAAGCGCAAGCCAGCCGTCGAGATGGGTGGCGCGGACCTGATAATCGCCGTCGAACGCGGCATGCAGGGTCTCGTAGTCGGCCGGATGCAGTTCCATCAGCGACAGCCGGTCCTGCTTGCGCAACAGCATGCGAGCAAGGCGGGGCGAGCCCGGATAGGATTTTATTCCGCCGTCCGGGCCCATTTCCGGATTGAGGACGCGCACGCAGTCGAGATAGGGCCGGAGCAGGGGAGCGACCTTTTCGGGCAGGTCGGCATCAAGCAGCCTTCCGATGCCGTCCCGCCATTCTCCGGTCTTTTCCGCTTCCCCGCTCGAAAGATCGTACTGGCCGATGCCCGCATGGGTGTCGAGCACCCGGAAGGCGGCCTCCTTGCGCTTGAAATAGCCGATGACATTGGCGAGCACGGCGTGTTTCAGAACGTCGGCGAAATTGCCGGCGTGGTAGATATGGCGGTAATTCATCGCGTCCTCGCATTGCCTTTGGCCGCGATGGTATTAAGAGTCTCGCCATCGCTTTACAAGCGGCTCGCCGCCCGCCCGCTTTCAACAAGGATTTCCCATGACCACGGAACGCGCCCGAATCCTCCAGAAAAATGTGCTGTTCGAAGGCTGGAGCCGGATCGTCGAATATGTTTTCCACTACCGCGACAGTAAGGGGCGCGAAAGCGACCGCTCCTGGGAGGTCTGCGAGCGGCCGGAGGCGGCCTCCGTTCTGGTCTATGACAGCGATCTCGGCAGGTTCGTGCTGGTGCGCCAGTTCCGCGTGCCGGTGTTTGCCATGGGCAATCGCGACGGTTTTTTGCTCGAGGCCGCGGCGGGACTGATCGACGACGGCGAGACGCCCGAGCATGCCGGTATCCGCGAGGCTCGCGAAGAGACCGGTTATGCGGTGGGTGCGCTTATCCCCATCAGTGCCATGATCTCCGCGCCGGGCATCCTCACCGAGGTGGTCCACTGCTTCGCGGCGGTTGCCGACAGCAGCATGCGGCTCGAGGATGGCGGCGGGCTCGCCGATGAACACGAAGACATCGAGATCGTCACGCTCACGCTCGACGAGGCGATGGCGATGGTGGCTTCCGGCGAGATCAGCGACGCCAAGACGATCATCATGCTGCAATGGGCGGCGATGAACCGGTCGGTATTTGGAGCTGATGTTGAAAACGAATGCAACTCCAATTCCGCGCCAGGCTTAGCAGACAGAGCATAGCCTCAAGGCATCATAGATCGCCGCATGGACATTGCGGGAGGACTGGGCGTCGCCGATGCGATGCAGTTCGAAGCCCGCGCGGGCCATGGGCTGCGGCGCCAGGTTCTTGAGCGCATGGAGATCGGTGACGCCGTCATTGCCGGAGCGGCCGCGCAATTCCGCGAAGGCGTCGTCGATCGGGATCGTGCCCATCTCGACGACAACCTGATCGACGACGCGTTCCTCGCTCTCGTGGGTGAGTTCGTTGATCAGGACCGCTTCCAGCCGGTTACCGGTTTTCCTGACCTCGGTGAGGCGCAGGTGCGGATCGGCGCGCAAGCCTGCCTTGGTGAATTCCTTGTGCCAGCGGATGATCTCCGGATAGACGAGATCCTGTCCGATATTGGTATCGATCGTGGCAAGCTGCACCCGCGCGCCCTCGTTCATCGCCGTCTGTGCCGCGAGCAGCGCCGGGTGGCGGCCGGTATTGTCCCAGACGAGAACATCGCCCTGCGGCTTGACCTGCCGGCCGACAATATCCCAGGCGCTCAGGACGAATTCCTCGCCGGGACCGAATGCCGTCTGGGGAACGCCGCCGGTTGCGAGAATCACCAGATCGGCGTCGAGTTCCAGAATATCCGCCGCATCCATATAGCGGTTGCATTCGATCTGAACGCCGAGGATTTCGAGTTCCGCAAGACGCCAGTCGATGATGCCGACGAGATCGCGCCTCCAGCCATTGGCGGCAAGCAGAAGCTGTCCCCCTGGCTGCGGACCAGCCTCGAAGACCCTGACCTTGTGTCCGCGTTCGGCGAGCACGCGGGCGGCTTCAAGTCCCGCCGGGCCTGCTCCGATGACGATCGCGTCGCGCTGCTTCTCGGCCTTTGCGATGTCGTGGCCGACGGTCAGCTCCCGACCGGTCGCGGCATTGTGCAGACAGCGCGGACGATGGGCCGATTGACAGTGGCCGGCGCCGACACAGGGGCGGATGCGTTCTTCCTCGCCACGCATCAGCTTGGCGACCATGTGCGGGTCCGTCATCTGCGGCCGGGTGAGGCCCGCCATGTCGATATGGCCTTCGGAGACGGCAAACCGCGCCGATGCCATGTCGGAGAGTTTGGCGGCATGAAAGACCGGCAGCCCGACCGCGCGCTTGAAATGTCCCACGGCCTTGACCCAGGGTGCGGCCGGGGATCCCATGCCGGGAAAGGTCTCCTCCGAGAGCGCGCGGGCGGTGTCCATCGAGCCGTAGAGCGCGTTGAAGAAATCGACGGCGCCTTCGCGCTGCAGGATCTGCGCCGCCGCGATGCATTCCTCGGCCGAGAGCGCGCCATCGATGCCCTCATCGACGACGAAACGCATGCCGACGATGAAATCGTCGCTGACATTGCGGCGGATTTCGTCATGCACCATCAGCGCGAAGCGGATGCGATTGTCGAGCGATCCGCCGAAACGGTCGGTGCGGTGGTTGGTTTTCGGCGAGAGGAACTGGCCGATGATGTGGCCGGACGCCAAGGTCTCGATCCCGTCGAGCCCGCCTTCCTCACAGCGCCGCGCGGCCTGGCCGTAGGCTTTGACCACGCGGTCGATGTCATGCTCGTCCATTTCGCGCGGAATGGCGCGGTGCAGGGTTTCGCGGATCGGCGACGGGCCGATGGCCGGCAGCCAGTCCTGCGCGTAAGGGTCGCCCCGGCGTCCCAGATGGGTGATCTGGCACATCAGCGCCGCGCCATGGGCGTGCATGCGCTCGGAAAAGCGCTGCAGATGCGGGATGATTGCGTCCACGCCGACATTGAGCTGCTGGAAGATGTTCGGGCTGTCGATATCGACATTCGATGACCCGCCGAACATCGACAGCGCTATGCCGCCCTTGGCCTTTTCCTCGTGATAGGCCTGGTAGGCTTCCTGCGGAAAGCCGTCCTTCTGCAATCCGCAGGCATGCGCCGTGCTCATGATGCGGTTGCGCAGGGTCAGTTTCTTGATGGTCAGCGGCTGAAGCAGCGGATCCCGCTTCGCGCCCCGGTTCTGGTCGCTCATCTCTATTCTCCCACGGATGCGTTTCCTCCAAGATCGGTCTTGTCGACGACCTTCAGAGCACCTTGGACAGGAATTCCCGTGTCCGCGGATCCTTTGGCGCGTCAAACAGCTCCGCAGGCGGTCCGCTTTCGACGATCCTGCCGGAATCCGTGAAATAGACCCGGTCGGAAATTTCCTTGGCGAAGCCCATTTCGTGGGTGACGAGCACGCAGGTCATGCCTTCCTCCGCCAGTTCGCGGATGGTGAAGAGCACCTCGTTGACCGTTTCCGGGTCGAGCGCGGCGGTAACTTCGTCAAACAGCATGATATCGGGGCGCATGCAGAGGCTGCGGGCGATCGCCACGCGCTGCTGCTGGCCGCCCGAGAGCTCTAGCGGATAGGCGTCTTCCTTGTCGCGCAGCTGCACCTTCTCGAGAAGCGCGCGGGCGCGCTTTTCGACCTCGGCCTTGTTCTCGCGCAGCACGAGGACCGGGGCCATCATGACGTTCTGCAAAACGGTGCGATGCGGGAACAGATTGTATTGCTGAAAGACCATTCCGACCTTGCGGCGCAGGGCCAGCTTGTCGAGCTTTTCGTCATGCACTTCCTGGCCTTCCACCATAACCGAGCCGGCGTTTACGGGGGTAAGGCCGTTGATGGTGCGGATGAGGGTGGATTTTCCCGAGCCCGACGGCCCGATGATGCAGATGACCTCGCCCTTCTTCACTTCCAGATCGATGCCCTTGAGGACTTCGAAATCGCCAAAGGACTTGCGCACATTGCGCATCGAGATGATCGGTTGGTCAGGGGTCCAGCTGTTTTCAGCATTCATGTGAGACAGTCCCTTGTCAGGATCCGGCGGAGAAGCGGCGCTCGAGCCGGCGCGTGTAGATGGAAAGCGGATAGATGAACACAAAGAAGATCGTCATCAGGAACAGATAGAACGGGATCAGGAATTCCGGCCGCGAACCGGCGGCTTCCATGGCGGCCTGGGTATTGCCGAGCGCCTCGCTGACGCCGAGGATAGCGGCCATCGGCGTCATCAGCGTCAACAGGGCGTACCAGTTCATCCAGGGCGGCAGCATGCGGCGCACGCATTGCGGCAGGATGATGTAACGCAGCGTCTGGCCGCGCGTGAAGGCCAGGCTTTCGGCGCTTTCCCACTGGCCGGAGGGGATGGAGGCAATCGCGCCGCGCAGGATTTCGGCGATGTTCGCCATCACCGGAAGGGCAAAACCGATCGTTGCCTTCACCCAGTCGGGGATGAGGACCTTCTCGCCGCCCGGCAGCGTGACCTGGAACGGAACGAGAAGCATGATCGCGAACAGGATCACCAGCCACGGCGAATTGCGGAAAAGGTGGGTCACAAATTTTGCCGGCAGGCGGATGAATGCGCTGGGGCTGATCTGCATGAAGCCGAGGAACAGCCCGGTCACGGTCGCAAGCGCCATGGCCAGCACGCTCATCAAGAGGTTGAGAAGAAAACCCTTGAGGATGAAGGGTATCCACGTGACGAGTGCGGAGAAGGCCGACATCTGGCCGGAGCCGGCATCCTGCGCTTCTGCGGTGAATGTCGTGGCGAGGGTGGCGGCGATGCAGAGGCCGCCGACGATTGCGGGCGCGCGCCAGGTCAGTCTGGCAACCGAATAGGACATCATTGGCCGTATCCTTTCAGCGCAAGCTTGCGTTCGAGAAACGACATGATCTGCGCGATGACGGCGACGAGCAGGATGTAGAACACAAACAGCAGGACCATCATCTCGGAGACATTGAGGCTGTCGGACCAGATATTGGCGAGCGAATAGGTGATTTCGGGAACCGCGATCACATAGGCAAGCGAGGAGGTCTTGGCGAGACTGATGATGTTGTTGGTGAGCGCCGGCAGACAGAAACGGAAGGCGAGCGGCAGGGTGATGTAGATGAATATCTTGAGGTCGGAGAAGCCCAGCGCCTCAGCCGCTTCCTTGGTGTGGTGCGGGACCGCCTCGACGCCCGATCGGAAGATCTCGACATTGTAGGCGCCGCCGAAAATGCCGATGGCGATCACCGCCCAGCCGAATGCGCCGATGATCGGCTCGTACCATCCGCCCATGTCGACCTGCGGCGTGATCGCGCCGAGGCCGAAATAGAAAAACAGAAGCTGCACGATGGGGGGCGTATTGCGGAAAACCTCGATATAGGCCGCGACGACGATGCGCAGAAGTCTCGATTTCGAGGTTTGGGCGCCAGCGCCAAGGACGCCGATGACAAGCGACAAGGCGATGATGGCCGAGATCAGCTTGACCGAGATCCACATGCCCTCGACGAAACGCGACCAGTCATAGGGGTCATGGAACGGCGAGAAATTGATGCCTGCCGTCTCGTTCAGCCGTTCAAAAAACGGTGCGGTGATCTCTAGCAAGGAGGACATTCTCCTGTCTTACCGGGTTACGACTGGCCGGCCGCCCGACGGGGCCGATGGTTTGTCTCGAGTAGCATGCTCGCGGGACCATCGGGCGACTTGTCCGCATCGCCCGATGCTCCGGCGGCGATGCGCCCTGGAGCGCCGTGCATCCATTCGGA
>NZ_DEPM01000126.1:0-11193 GCF_002358775.1 Martelella sp. UBA3392 | reverse complement strand
GTTGTTACTCTGTGGGATCGGCCCGTCGCGCGGACGGGCCGGTTTTTTCTGCGGGCGTGGCTCGCACAGATTTGGCAGCCACCAATCTCCCCCTCAAGGGGAGAGATCGGGTCTGAGAGGCATCTACTCGATTGACCGCAGAGACAGACGGCGTCTCAGGCAATCAACCCGACCTGCCAATCCCCGAGAACGTTCTCAGAAAACGTCCTTGAACTTGTCGATGTTCGACTTGTCGTAGACGAAGGGATCGGCCATCGCCCCGGCATTGTCGTCGTCCAGCGTCAGTTCGCCGAGGCGGCCCATGGAAAGCTCGGCGCCCGGTTTGGCTTCCGCCCCTTCGATCAGGTCGTTCGACAGCATGACAGCGGCATAACCGAGGTCGATCGGGTTCCAGATGGCGAAGGATTTCGATGCGCCGTTTTCGACATAGGCCGCCATTTCGGACGGCAGGCCGAGGCCGGTGACGTTGATCTCTCCGATCTTGCCCTCATCGGACACGGCCTGGGCCGCGGCGACGATGCCGACCGAGGTCGGCGCGATGATCGCCTTCAGGTCCGGATAGGACTGGATCAACCCTTGCGTCTCGCGATAGGACTTGTCGAACAGGTCATCGCCGTAAACCGTGGTAACGACCTCGATCCCCGGGTAATCGCCCTTCACCTTTTCCATTTCCGCGATCCAGGTGTTCTGGTTCGTCGCGGTCGCCGATGCCGAAAGCACCGCAACCTCGCCGCCATCCGGCAGATTGTCGGCGGCAAGCTTGATGATCATGTTGCCGATCAGCGGATTGGACGACGGGTTGAGATGAACCATGCGGCCCTCGGGGGCAACGCCGGAATCCCACGACACCACCTTGATGCCGCGCTGCATGGCGCGTTTGAGCGCCGGCACCAGCGCGTCCGGGTCATTAGCCGAAATCGCGATGGCGTCGACCTTCTGGGCGATCAGCGAATTGATGACGTCGATCTGGCCTTCGGCGGTCGTGTCGGTCGGGCCGGTATAGATCAGCTCGACACCGCCGATTTCCTTGGCGGCTTCCTCGGCCCCTTCGGCCGCAGCCTCGAAAAAGCCGATGCCAAGCGCCTTGACCACCAGCGCGATCTTCTTGTCGGCGGCGTTGGCGCCCTGCGCCACGAGCGCCGTGGAGAGCAGCGCCCCCACGAGAACTTTCTTCAAAATGCTCATCTTTCTCCTCCGGTTGATGAACGGGGTTCTGGCTGACCTCCTGTGAGCTTCAGCCGGAACCGGTTTCCTCCATTGCCTGCGCATCGGCGATGACCACCGAAACGCCGGCCTCCTCCAGCATGCGGACGTCGGACGCCTGCAACCCGGAATCGGTAATCACGGTCGAAATCCGCTTGAGACCGCACAGGATCAGGCTCGACCGCTGCTTGAACTTCGACGAGTCGACCAGAACCACGAGTTCCTCCGCCTGGTCGATCAGCTTCTGCTCGGCCTGGATCAGAAGCGGGTCGGCCTCCATCAGACCGAGCGGGCCGATCCCCTTCGCGCCCATGAACATGCGCTTCGCCCAGAAATTGCGGGTCACATCGTTTTCGAACGGGCTCAGGATCACATTCTGCTCGCGATAGATCACCCCGCCCGACAGCATCACCGTGTTCTTCGAATGCTTTAGAAGATGTTCGGCAATCGGGAAGGAGTTGGTGAAGATCTGAAGTCTGCGGTTGGCGAGGTGATGGACCATCTGAAACGTGGTCGTGCCGCCGTTGATGATCACCGAGTCGCCATCATCGCAAAGCGCCACGGCCGCCTTTGCGATCGCCTGTTTCTGCCGGACATTCATGGTCTGGTTGACACTGAAGGGTCGCCCCGCAAGGCCGACGAACTGCGGCGGGTTCAAGGCCTCGGCCCCACCGCGCACGCGTCTCAGACGCTTGGCCACATGCAAAGCGGCGATATCGCGCCGGATCGTCGCCTCGGAGCTCTCCGTCAGGTCGACGAGCTCCGCCACGGTCACGACCGGCTTTTCCTGTACCGCTGACAGGATGATGCGATGACGTTCTTTTTCGTGCATGGCCCCTCACTTTTCGACAGAGTTCAGCGAATTTCCATCAATGTCAATCAAAAATAGTCATATCCTATCTAATATCGTTATTTATGATCGAAATTGATCGTTAATGATTGACAATACCGCCTTTCGCATGGATTTTGCCGGGGAAGAACCAGCCGAAAGGCCCCGAAGGAGGAAACAATGGCGAATGACACCCGGGCCGCCCGGCTCGAAAACCTGTGGGATGACGGCAAGGCGACCGGCATGAGCGAATCCGAGCTCCTGCTCTATCGCTCCAATCTTCTGGGCTCCGACAAGCGCATCACCAATTACGGCGGCGGCAACACGTCGGCCAAGGTAATGGAAAAAGATCCGCTCACCGGCGAAGAGGTCGAGGTGCTCTGGGTCAAGGGCTCGGGCGGCGATGTCGGCACCATCAAGATGGATGGTTTCGCCACGCTCTACATGGACAAGCTCAATGCGCTGAAAGGGCTTTACCGCGGGCTTGAGCATGAGGACGAGATGGTGGGCTACCTCCCCCACTGCACCTTCAACCTCAATGCCCGCGCCGCTTCCATCGACACGCCGTTGCATGCTTACGTACCGAAAAAACATGTCGACCACATGCATCCCGACGCGATCATCGCCATTGCCGCCTCGGTGGATTCAAAGGTCCTGACGCAGGAAATTTTCGGCGGCGAGATCGGCTGGCTCCCCTGGAAACGGCCCGGTTATGAACTCGGCCTCTGGCTCGGCAAATACTGCGAAGAAAACCCGGATGCGCGCGGCGTCATCCTCGAAAGCCATGGCCTTTTCACCTGGGGCGACACCGCGAAGGAAAGCTACGAGACCACGCTCGAGATCATCAACAAGGCAATGGACTGGCTCGACCGCAAGATCGACGGCCCGGTCTTCGGTGGGCCGAAGGTGAAAACGCTGCCGGCAGAGCAACGCCGCGCGATTGCCGAAAAGCTGATGCCGAAGATCCGCGGCATGATTTCCGAGACTGAAGGCAAACTCGGCCATTTCGACGACCAGCCGGCCGTGCTCGAATTCGTCGGCTCCAACCGGCTTCACGAACTGGCAGCCCTCGGCACCTCCTGTCCGGACCATTTTCTCCGCACCAAGATCCGCCCGCTGGTCGTCGACTTCGATCCGGAAAACCCGGATATCGACAAGACGGTTGCCGGCCTTCCCGACGCAATCGCCGCCTACCGCAAGGACTACGCCGCCTATTACGAGCGCTGCAAGCACGCCAATTCCCCCGCCATGCGCGACCCAAACGCCGTCATCTATCTCGTGCCCGGCGTCGGCATGATCTCGTTCGCCAAGGACAAGGCGACGGCCCGCATCTCGGCGGAATTCTACGTCAACGCGATCAATGTCATGCGCGGCGCCTCGTCCGTTTCCGCCTATCAGGGCCTTTCCGAACAGGAAGCCTTCGACATCGAATACTGGCTTCTGGAAGAGGCGAAGCTCCAGCGCATGCCGAAGCCGAAACCGCTGGCCGGCAGAATAGCGCTCGTCACCGGCGGCGCGGGCGGCATCGGCAAGGCAACCGCCTTCCGGCTGGCCAGCGAGGGCGCCTGCGTGGTGCTTGCCGATATCGATGATGCGGCGCTTGAGACTGCCACAGCGGAGCTTTCTTCGGTCTTCAGCAAGGATATCGTGCGCGGCGTTCACCTGAACGTCACCGACGAGGCCGAAGTCGCGAAGGGTTTTGCCGATACGGTGGTCGAATTCGGCGGGCTCGATATTCTGGTCTCCAATGCCGGCCTTGCCTCGTCCGCCCCCGTCGAGGAGACGACGCTCGATCTCTGGGAGAAGAACATCTCCATTCTGGCGACCGGTTATTTCCTGGTCTCGCGCGAGGCCTTCCGGCTGTTCCGCTACCAGAATGCCGGCGGCAATGTCGTCTTCGTCTCCTCGAAAAACGGGCTGGCCGCCTCGCCGGGTGCGTCGGCCTATTGCACCGCGAAGGCCGCCGAAATCCACCTGGCGCGCTGCCTGGCACTGGAAGGGGCCGAGGCCCAGATCCGCGTCAACACCGTCAATCCGGATGCCGTTCTGCGCGGCTCGAAGATCTGGACCGGCGAGTGGAAGGAACAACGCGCCGCCGCCTACAAGATGTCGACCGACGAACTGGAGGCGCATTATCGCGATCGTTCCATGCTGAAGCGCTCGGTATACCCGGAGGATATCGCGGAAGCCATCTACTTCCTCGCCTCCGACATGTCGGCGAAATCGACGGGCAACATCATCAATGTGGACGCCGGCAACGCAGTGTCGTTTCCGCGGTAGCGCGAGGGGTGCGGCTAGATGAAATGCGGGAGATGCTGCGGACCTATCGGGTAGACAGCGCCCTCCCCACCCTCGGCGTCATCCTCGGGCTTGACCCGAGGATCCAAGCCCGTTTCACCGCGAAAGGAGGGGCGGGTTCGGGAGGCGCAAGCGTGCAATCCGCGGACTCCGCTCGCGACATATGTGCTTAGATGCTCGGGACAAGCCCGAGCATGACGGCGGAGAAATGGGCAAGGCACCGGCAACAAACGAATTCAGCAGGCCCGGCCTGCAACGGGAGGAAGACATGGAACGGATGATCGACAGCGACGTGCTGGCCGCGGAGAACGAGAAACGGGCAACCGCGCTCGAGCAGGACTACAACACGCTCGGCGAGCGGCTGGCGCGGCAGGGCATCGCCATAGACGACGTCACGGCAAAGGTCGCCGCCTATGGCGTCGCCGTGCCCTCCTGGGGTGTGGGCACCGGCGGCACCCGCTTTGCCCGGTTCCCCGGCGGCGGCGAGCCGCGCGGAATCTTCGACAAGCTCGAAGACTGCGCGGTGATCCATGAACTGACCCGCGCGACGCCGACGGTTTCGCTGCATATTCCGTGGGACAAGGTCGACGACCTTTCCGAACTCCGCCAGAAAGGCGAAAGCCTCGGCCTCGGCTTCGACGCCATGAATTCCAACACCTTCCAGGACCAGCCGGGACAGGACCATTCCTACAAGTACGGCTCGCTCTCCCATACCGATGGGGCGACACGCCAGCAGGCGATCGACCACAACATCGAATGCATCGAAATCGGCAAGGCGCTCGGCTCCAAGGCGCTGACGGTGTGGATCGGCGACGGCTCGAACTTTCCCGGACAAAGCCATTTCACCAGACAGTTCGAGCGCTATCTGGAGGCGATGAAATCCGTCTATGCGGCGCTGCCCGACGACTGGCGGATCTTCACCGAACACAAGATCTTCGAACCGGCCTTCTATTCCACCGTGGTGCAGGACTGGGGCACGAACTACCTCATCGCCAGGGAACTCGGGCCCAAGGCCTTCTGCCTCGTCGATCTCGGTCACCATGCGCCGAACGTCAATATCGAGATGATCGTGGCCCGGCTGATCCAGTTCGGCAAGCTCGGCGGCTTTCATTTCAACGACAGCAAGTATGGCGACGACGACCTCGACGCCGGCTCGATCGACCCGTTCCGGCTGTTCCTGGTGTTCAACGAACTGGTGGATGCCGAAGGCACGGAGGGCTTCGATCCCGCCCACATGCTCGACCAGTCGCACAATGTCACCGACCCGATCGAAAGCCTGATGCGCTCGGCCATCGAAGTCCGCCGCGCCTATGCGCAGGCGCTTCTGGTCGACCGCGCGGCCTTGTCCGGATATCAGGACGAGAATGACGCTATGGTGGCATCCGAAACGCTGAAGGACGCCTTCCGCACCGATGTCGGCCCGATCCTCGCCATGGCCCGCAGACAAGCCGGCGGCGCCATCGATCCGATCGCGACCTATCGCGCGGCCGGCTATCGCCAGAAGGTCGCCGGCGAACGCCCGGCCGTCACGGGCGCCGGCGGTGGTATCGTGTGAGCGGCGGCGAAGCGGAGAAGATCGTGGAAACCATCGCATTCCGCATGAACCTCAACCGTGGCCAGACCGAGGAATACAAGCGCCGCCATGACGAGATCTGGCCGGAACTCGCAGCCCTCCTGAAGGATTCCGGCGTCTCCGACTATTCGATCTGGCTCGATGAGGAGACCCATCATCTGTTCGCGGTGCTGAAGCGCAGCGACGATCATCGGATGGATGCCATCCCCGATACCGAGATCGCGCAGCGCTGGTGGGCCTTCATGGCGGACATCATGGAGACCAACCCCGACAAATCCCCGGTTCAGGTGGAACTGAAGAAAATGTTCCATCTTGACTGACAGCGCCCGTTCCGGTTTTTCCGGAACGACGGCGACCGGCGGTTTTCCTCCATCAAGCGCTGGCGGGCAAATCGGTCCGCGCTGCGCCGTCAGATTTCTATCTGCATGCCGAGCTCGACCACCTTTTCAGGCGGCAGTTTGTAGAAAGCCGTCGCCCTGACAGCGTTGCGCGTCAGCACCGCAAACAACTTCTCCCGCCAGCGGCGCAGGAAGAAGGCATCCTGAGAGGGAATGATCGTCTCGTGCCCGACGAAATAGGTGACGTGATCGAGATCGAGGCTGTCGTCGATCTCGCCGAGAAGCCTGAGCGCAACCGGGATATTCGGTGACTGCATGAACCCGTAATGCGCGTGCACCACCGAGAAGTTCTGACCGAGATCCTTGACCTCGAGCCGCTGGCGGGCGTTGACCTTCGGCACCTCCTCGCTCTCGACATGCAGGAGAATGATCCGCTCGTGAAGCACCGGCAGATGCCAGAACTGGTGCAGGAGCGCCGGCGGCACGTGCGGCAGCGATGCCGTCAGGAAAACCGCCGTGCCCGGCACGCGCGGGACATTCTTGTGACGGAGTTCGTCCAGGAACGCATCCATATATTGTCCGTTCCGGTTCAGATAGGTGATGAGCCGGCCACGGCCGGATGCCCAGGTCCGCATGATGACGAAGATGCCCGCCCCGACCGCCAGCGGAAGCCACCCGCCCTCCATGATCTTGAGGCTGTTGGCCGCGAGAAAAGTCAGGTCGATCAAGGCAAGACAGAGTATGAGCGGCAGGACGAAGCGGGCTTTCCACTTCCACCGGTAAACCATCACGAAATAGAGCAGGATCGTGGTGATCACCATGGTCGTGCTGACGGCAATGCCATAGGCCGCCGCGAGGTTCTCCGAACTGCGGAAGGCCAGCACCAGCGCCACGGTGGAAACGGCCAGAAACAGATTGATCGCGGGCACGTAGATCTGCCCGGTCTCTTCCGCGGAGGTCTGACGGATCTCGACGCGCGGAAACTGCCCGAGCTGGACCGCCTGGCGGGTCAGCGAAAAGGCCCCCGAAATCACGGCCTGGGAGGCGATGATGGTCGCGGCCGTCGCAAGCAGGACCAGCGGAATGCGCAGGAAGCCGGGGGCCAGGCCATAGAAGGTCTGTCCCGCATGGGCGCTGTCGGACAGCACCAGGGCGCCCTGCCCGAAATAGTTGATGACGAGGCAGGGAAAGACGCAGGCAAACCAGGCAAGCCTGATCGGCGGGCGGCCAAAATGGCCCATATCGGCGTAAAGCGCCTCACATCCGGTGACGGCAAGGAACACCGCACCCATCACCATCGCCGTGACCCCCGGCCTCGCGATGCCGAATTCCACCGCATAAAGCGGACTCAGCGCCTTCAGCACGACGGGGTGCTGAATGATCTGCGCAAGGCCAAGCAGAGCGATCACCAGGAACCAGACGAGCATGACCGGTCCGAACAGCACCGCGACACGGGCCGTGCCACGCCATTGCACGGAAAAGAGCCCGAGCAGGATCACGATGGTGATCGGGACGACAAAGTCGGAGATCGTCGGTTCGATCGTCTGGATGCCTTCGACCGCGCTGAGCACGGAAATGGCCGGCGTGATCATCCCGTCGCCATAAAGAAGGGCGGCGCCGAACAGACCGATCACCAGCAGAACGCCTTTACCCCTGCGCGATGCTCCGCGCCAGGGCTGGAGAAGGGCGAGAAGCGCGAGAACCCCGCCCTCGCCATTGTTGTCGGCACGCATGACCAGCAGCAGATATTTGAGCGAGACGACGATCACCAGCGACCAGACGATCATCGACAGAATGCCGAGCACCGACATCTCGTCCGGCGTCGCCCTGCCGAGCGCCGTGCGGAAAGCATAGAGAGGGCTCGTGCCGATATCGCCATAGACGATGCCAAGCGCCGAAACCGACAATGCTGCCAGCCCCGCCGGCTGTTTTTCGTCCTGCCCAGTCGCCAACGTCCCGCCTCCCGAGAAATCCGCGCGACCCATTCGACGCGGTTTTGTGATGGTTTCAGATTTTCCGCGAATATCCAATGGGAGGCGAGACAAACATGTCACGGGCCGCAACGGCCCCGTCTTCGAACCGGCCGATCACTCGTCGTCTTCCTTGCCTTTGGCGCCGCGCGTTATCACGCCGCGAAGCCCGCCGCTGACGAGCGCGTTCACATCATTGGCGACCAGCAGCGGATCGATGCCGCCCCAGGTCATGAGATAGCGCGAGCGCCAGTCCGGCGCGAACTTGTCCTTGTAGTCGCGCAGGCCCGCGAAATTGTAGAAATGGCCGCCAAGCCGGGAGACGGACCCCGCCACATGTTCCCAGATCCTCGGGTGCCGCGAGGAATCCAGCCCGCTCAACGGCGCCATTCCCAGCGAGAATTGCCGAAAGCCTTCCTGTTTCAGAGCGAGCATCAGCGCGACGAAAAGAAAATCCATGGTGCCCGACGGCGCGCTGGAGGCGTGGCGCATCAGATCGATGGTGCCGACTTTTCGTGTCGCGGTCTCGAAGATGTTGGCGAAGGCGACGATCCGGCTCTCCTTGCGCACCAGCGCCAGCCGGAAGTTCTGGAGATAGTCCTCGTCGAAACGGCCAAGAGAGAACCGCTTTTCCCGCACATGTTTCTCGCCGAGCCATTCGTCCGAGATCGCTTTCAGTTCGGCCATCAAAGCCGCAGAATGGGGCGGCGCGGCGATCTCCATCATCAGGCCGTCACGCATCGCGCGGTTATAGGCCTGCCTGAGCTTGCGCCGTTCCGGTCCGTCCAGGGCAAAGGTTCCGAGATCCACCACGGCCTCCTCGCCGAGCTTGCTCGGCATGAAACCGGCATCGACAAAAATTGCCAGGTCGTCGGCCGCGATCTGGTAGAAGGCCGGCCGGCAATTGGCCCGCTTCGCCTCGGAGACGAAGGCATCGATCAGTTCCGCGGTCGCGTTTTTCTGTCCGACAGGTGGCCCGAGAGCCACGAAGCTGCGGCCATGACGGCCATACATCACGAAGGCATCCTGATCATCCGAAAACAGAAACAGCTTGTCTCCCGACAGGGCAAAATTCGCGTCGGGATCATCCTGACGGGCAATCAGCGAACGCAGGAGAGCGATATCGGCTTCGGAGCCGGACGGCGAGGCCCCTGCCCTTGGCCTCAGCGCGAGGAACAACAGCACGATGAGCGACACCGAAACGCTGATGCCGGCCGTGCGCAGCGCCCGCGGCATATTCGCGTCGAATGCGAACTGCCACCAGCGCGAATGGGAATATTCGGCATCCTGCTGGGCGAACAGAAAAAACAGGACAACGCAAAGGGCAAAACCGGCCCAGAGCGCAAGCGACGTCATGGAGTGCTGGCCGGCCGAAAGCGGCGTCCTGCGATCGAAACGATCCCGTGAGATCCAAAGCACCGCCGCCAGAAAGGCAAGCGCGAAAGCGAGACCGAAATCGAGCCGCTGAAGGAGCAGGGAAATCACGGCGAGGCCCAGGATCGCAATCGCCATGTAGAAGGCGCTGCGCGAGCGCGCCCGCAAACCATTGGCAAGCACGATGAGAATGCCGCCGGTCACGCCCATGATCACGTTTGAAAGCTCGAAGAGGCCGAGCGGAACCGCCGGCTGCAACTCCTCCAGAATGGGTTTCGGGATCGGGATAATGCCATCGAGGATGAGGATAAGCCCCGCAAGAAAAGCCAGGCCGGCGGCGACGGAGGGCATCAGGGAGGTCAGGGAAGATAGCACCGAGAACGCGCTCAACGCCTTGCCTCCCGGCCTTGTCAGCGGCGCTGCTCTTTCGCGGATCTCCACCCCGACAAGGATCAGCACGCCGGCCATGAGCGGCAGGAGGTAGTAGATGATCCGGTAGACGAGCAGCGCCGCGGCGACGCCTGCCGCCTGATCCGACACGGTTGCGAATGCGCCAAGGATGACGGCTTCGAAAACGCCGACGCCGCCCGGAACGTGACTGAGCACCGCCGCGACGGCAGCCGCGGCAAAAACCGCAACGAAGGTCGGGAAGGTAACGACCGCCGATGCGCCGGACGGCAACAGGACATAGAGCGTTGCCGCCGCGAAGATGATGTCGAGGAGCGAGAACAGAATCTGAAGCGCCGCATCGCGTGGCGGCGGCATGACAAATCTGAAACGGCCAAACCCAATCGGATGCCGGGCAACCGAACTCCAGGCGACGCCAATCGTCACCACTGCGAAGGCCGCAAGCGCCGCGACCCTGATCGTTTCGGTCGACAACGGAACGAAATGCTCGATTGCCGCCGGATGCCAGGCAATGGCCGCCAACCCGATCACGGTGACGCCCACACCGAATGCCATGGCGCAATAGCTCGAGACCACGGTGATATCGGCAAGGGAAAGGCCAAGGCCGCGATAGAACCGATACCGGACGGCGCCGCCGGACAGGACGGCAAGCCCGATCGAATTGCTGAGCGCATAGGCGGTAAAGGAGCCCAGTGACAAGGTCGGAAGGGGAACCCCTTTGCCGACATAGCGCAGCGCCGACCAGTCATAACCGATCAGTGCCGCGTATCCGCCGGCGGTCGCCAGCACGGCAACAAGCAAGGAATGTGTCGGCGTCAGCTTTATCCGGCTGATGACCTCGGAAATCGTGATCCCGTGCAATGCCTCGTAGACGGCGAATGCGCCGAGGCCGAACAGAATGAACGTGGCCAGCACAGGTCCGAACTTCCGGACGAATGAGACTGCTCGGCGCTTGGCCGGTATGGGTTGATCGCCTTCAGAAACCATGGATGACCCGACAAAAAAGGGCGGCCCGAAGAACCGGCCGCCTCACCGTTCGGAAACGTAACGTGCCGACGACGAATGGTCAATTTGCCAAGGTCGCTTCGTCCGCGGCCGGAGGCGCTCCCGTTTGGACAGCTTCATCGTGCCTGAGCATATGCATCGGGTCGCAACCGGGCTTATACCAAGGATCAGTGATTAGAACCCATATGACCGGAG
>NZ_DEPM01000197.1:0-10051 GCF_002358775.1 Martelella sp. UBA3392 | reverse complement strand
GTCATCCAACAGAGTTGATGACACCTGTGGGGTGTGCGGCAGAGCATGACGGCGGCCTTTCGAAGCATGATGACGGCTGCTTTTCAACGCCGTCTCCCCCTCTCCGGGTCACCCTCGGGCTTGACCCGAGGGTCCAGGCAGCACTCTCTGCGCAGCCGCAAGAGCGAAGCCCTCAGGCAAACAGCAGCACGAGCACGCCGCAGACCACCAGCCCGCAGCCCAGCAATTCCACGCGGGTGATCTTTTCCCTGAAGAACAGCACCGAGGTGGCGATGGTGAACAGCATCTCGACCTGAGCCACCGCCTTGACGATCGATGCCTGCTGCAGGGTCATGGCGATGAACCAGCCGAACGACGCGGTGGCGCCGACGAAGCCGACGGCGAGCGCCGGACGCCATGCGCGCAACACCTTGCCAAGCTCGACGCGGTCGAAGGCGAGCATCCAGGCGATCATCGCGACCGCCTGGATCACGATCACCACCAGCAGCGTAAACGCCGCCTGCATGATGCTGTCGGGTGCCGGCAGGGTGGGCGCCAGCGCCAGCGAGGCGGCGCGGTAGGAGACAGCCGACAACCCGAACAGCGTGCCGGACGCGATGCCGATCAGCGCCGTCCGGGTCATCAGGCCTGCCACCAGCGCATGGAAGCTGACGGCGCTGCGCGACAGGGAGATCAGCATGACGCCGGCAATCGAGATCAGGATCGCGATGACCGCAACCGGCGAGATCGTCGCTCCGAAGAACAGGAAGGCGAGGATGGCGGCCTGGGCCGGCTCCGTGCGCGAATAGGCCGTGCCCACCGCGAAATTGCGGAAGGAAAACAGGTAAACGAGCAGGAAGGTTGCCGCGATCTGCCCTGCCGCGCCGATCACCGACCAGAACAGAAAGTCGCCGGTGACGGACGGTACGGGCCGGTCGAGACCATAGGCGAGAACGACGAAATAGAGCGCGGCGAACGGCACGCCGAACCCGAAGCGGGTAAAGGTGGCGCCAAGCGTCGCCATGCGCCCTTTCAGATATTTCTGAAGCGAGGAACGCAGATTTTGCAGGAAGGCGGCCGCGAATGTGATGCCGATCCAGATTTCCATGGGAATTGACCTTGAAGAGGATGAGAAGGGTAATCTCTGACGGTCGAAGCCGCCGCTCAGCCCTTCAAAGTCGCCCGTTCACCGTCTTGCAGAAATCGGCAAAGAACCGCACCGGCAGGCGCTTGCGGTCCTGCAGGATGATCGGCTTTTGGCGAATGGATCTGAACATGGGTCCTGTTTATCACGCCGCTCCAGACCGCGCCAGTTGCCGCAAATCGCAAATCCCGTTCCCTTCCCGCCCGCTCTCTGCCATAAGGCAGGCATGACAAAACCGATGACGCATCCCAAGAAAACCGATTTCGAGACCGTCCGCGACTGGGTCTTCGATCTCGACAACACGCTCTACCCGCATCACGTCAACCTGTTCTCCCAGGTTGACCGCAACATGACGGACTATGTCGCCCGGCTGCTCTCTCTGCCGCATGACGAGGCCCGTCAGTTGCAGAAGCAGTATTACCGCGACCACGGCACCACGCTGCAGGGGCTGATGATCAACCACCGGATCGACCCGAACGACTTTCTCGAAAAGGCGCACGAGATCGACTACACGGTGATCGAGCCCAATCCGGTGCTGGGCGAGGCGATCAAGGCGCTGCCGGGCCGGAAGTTCATCTTCACCAACGGCTCCGTGCCGCATGCCGAAAAGACCGCCGCAGCACTCGGCATCCGCGACCATTTCGACGATATCTTCGATATCGTGGCCGCCGGCTACATCCCGAAACCGGATGCCGCGGCCTATCGCAAGTTCCTCGACCGCTCCGGCGTCGACACTCGTCACGCGGCGATGTTCGAGGACCTGCCGCGCAATCTGCGGGAACCGAAAGTGCTCGGCATGCGCACGGTGCTGATCGTACCGCCCAATCTGGAATACGGGTTTGCGGAGGCTTTCGAGCAACTCGGCGACGAGACCGGACACATTGATTATGTGACGGAAGATCTGGCGGGTTTCGTCACCAGTCTGCTATGATGAATGGAATATGAATTACCGATTATTCAGGCTACCTTTCCGTAAATTAAGTCGTCTTTGAGCGGTTGCTCACCTACTCTTTCCTCATAGGCCCACAACACGAGGAAGAAGCCATGAATGGGAAGCAACTCACTGTATCCGCCCTTGCCGCCACGCTGGCGCTCGGCGCCGCCGCAACCCCGAGCCTTGCCCGCGACATGCGCGGCCCCGGCCCGGAACGCGGCTTCATCTACCTGCTGAAGACCTCCGACGCCAACAAGGACGGCAAGATCACCGAGGACGAGGTCGTGGCCTTCCAGGACGGCCGGTTCGAGGAAATCGACGTCAATGGCGACGGCGTGATCACGCCCGGCGAGTATTCCGACTTCCGCAAGGCCCAGTGGCAGGCGTTCCGCGACGCCAACCCGCGCCCCGAAGGCAAGATGGCGGCGCAGAATGGTGGCCCGGACGGCATGCCCGGCCCCGATGGCAAGCCCGCACGCAAGATGGCCAATAATGAAGCCGGCCCGGGCGGCATGAACAAGGGCGCGCCCCAGCACATGGCGATGAACGGCGACGGCCCGCAGCACCGCATGGGCGGCCGCGACGACGATGGCAAGAAGTGGGACGGCAAGAAATGGGGCGGACGGCCCGGCAATGTCGAACGCATCTTCTTCGTGCGCGCCGATACCGACCGCAGCGGTCAGGTGAGCCAGGAAGAATTCGCCCAGCTTGCCGCCAAGATGTTTTCGCGCATGGACCGCAACGGCGACATGGTGATCACGATCGAGGACCTGCCGGATCGCCGCCCGATGCCCTGATCGGCCTTGCGCCGGACCTGTCTGCCTGCATTGATGCCCCCGGTTTTTCCGGGGGCATTTTCGTTTGGCTTGGCGACGGCAAGTCCGGGAAGAACCGTCCCCAAAGATTGACGCCGTCGCTGCCCTCGCTTAGATCGGTTCAGACCAAGGCTTATCTTTGCGCCACCCGGCGCGACCGGCACAGGATACCAGCATGACTGATCTCAACTCCCTCGCAAAAACCATTGACGATGCTTTCGAAAACCGCGGCGAAATTTCGGTTTCGACCAAAGGCGAGGTGCGCGATGCCGTGGAGGAGGCGCTGAACCTGCTCGACAGCGGCGAGGCCCGCGTTGCCGAAAGGCAGGAACACGGCGCCTGGAAGGTCAATCAATGGCTGAAGAAGGCGGTGCTGCTGTCGTTCCGACTGAACGACATGGAAGTGGTCAAGGGCGGCCCCGGCAACGCGACATGGTGGGACAAGGTGCCCTCCAAGTTCGAGGGCTGGGGCGACAACCAATTCCGCGCGGCCGGCTTCCGCGCCGTGCCCAATGCGGTCGTGCGCCGCTCGGCCTATATCGCGCCGGGCGTGGTGCTGATGCCCTCCTTCGTCAATCTCGGCGCGCGTGTCGATGAAGGCACGATGGTCGACACCTGGGCCACCGTCGGCTCCTGCGCCCAGATCGGCAAGAATGTGCATCTCTCCGGCGGCGTCGGCATTGGCGGCGTGCTGGAACCGATGCAGGCCGGCCCGACCATCATCGAGGACAATTGCTTCATCGGCGCGCGCTCCGAAGTGGTCGAAGGCTGCATCGTGCGCGAAGGCTCGGTGCTCGGCATGGGCGTCTATATCGGCCAGTCGACCAAGATCGTCGACCGCGCCACCGGCGAAATCAGCTATGGCGAAATCCCGCCCTATTCGGTCGTCGTCGCCGGCACGCTGCCGGCCGCAAAGCCGATGGGCAACGGCGCGCCCGGACCCGGTCTCTATTGCGCGGTTATCGTCAAGCGCGTCGATGAAAAGACACGCTCCAAGACCGGCATCAACGAGCTTCTGCGCGACTGACCACTGGCAATCGCAGCAGGAATATCCAGATAGAGATGATGAGCGTCACCGATCCCGTCGAGAACCTGCAGGCCCTGATCCGCTGCCCCTCCGTGACCCCGGAGGAAGGCGGCGCGCTGACGGCGCTTGAGGCGATGCTTGCCCCGCTCGGCTTTGCCGTCGAACGGATGACGGCGAGCGGGGACGGAACGCCCGATGTCGAAAATCTCTACGCCCGGCTCGGCGCGGAGGGCCCGCATCTGATGTTTGCCGGCCATACCGACGTGGTGCCGCCCGGCGACGCCGCATCCTGGACCCGCCCGCCCTTTGCCGCCGAGATCGCCGACGGTCTGCTTTACGGCCGCGGCGCCGTCGACATGAAGGGCGGCATTGCCTGTTTCGTGGCCGCGCTCGCCCGCTTCATCGGTGAAAACGGCAAGCCGGCGGGCTCGGTGTCGCTGCTGATCACCGGCGATGAGGAAGGTCCGGGCATCAACGGCACGGACAAGCTGCTGCAATGGGCAAAGGCCCGCGGCGAGCGCTGGGACGCAGCCCTTGTGGGCGAACCGACCAATCCGGATGCGCTCGGCGACATGATCAAGGTCGGTCGCAGAGGCTCGCTGACCGGCCGGCTGACGGTGACCGGCATTCAGGGCCATGTCGCCTACCCGCACCTTGCCGACAATCCGCTGCGGACCATGGCCTCAGCGCTCGATGCGCTGATGAGCACGCCGCTGGATGAGGGCACGGATCTGTTTCCGCCGACCAATCTGGAAGTGACATCGGTTGATACCGGCAATGCCGCCACCAATGTGATCCCGGAAAAGACCACGGCGACCTTTAACATCCGTTTCAACGACCTGTGGAGCGAGGAGACGCTGAAGGCCGAAATCCTCGATCGGCTTGGCCGCGCGGCGCGCACCGGCGGAAAGGATACCACCCGGTTTTCGGTCGAATGGCTCGGCCGCGTCAGCCCGGTGTTTCTCACCCGCGATGAACAGCTTGCCGGCAGCCTGTCCGAAGCGATCGCGGCGGTCACCGGCAAAACGCCGCAGCTTTCTACCACCGGCGGCACGTCCGATGCGCGCTTCATCAAGGATTACTGCCCGGTTGTCGAGTTCGGCCTTGTCGGCCAGACCATGCACAAGGTGGATGAGCGGGTGGCGGTCGAAGATCTAGAAAAGCTCACCGAAATCTACCGGCATTTCATAGAGAGGTGGTTCGCGCTTGCCGCTGCTTGCTGAAGTCCTTTTCTACCTGCGCGGACTTTGGCTGTTGTTCAAGGCCGATCCGGCCCATGCGCGCTATCTCGATTTCACCGAACGGGGCGTGGCGCGCTCGTTCTGGGCGCTCGCCTATTGCCTGCCGCTGATGGCGGCGAGCGAGCTGGTGAGCCTCACCCGCCTTGTACAGCCCCCGATCGACCTCACGCTCGTTACCCTTTTGCGCACCGCATTGATCCAGGGGCTGAGCTGGATGGCGCCGCTGGTCGTGCTCGGCGTCGTCTGCATGGTCTCCGGCCTGCCGCGCGCCTTTCTCAAGATCATCGTCGCCACCAACTGGTTGAGCCTGCCGGTGAACATCTTCGCAGCACTCGCGATCTTCCTGATCGCGACCGGGCTGCAGCCGCTGGCGACCATCGTGCTGATCGTGTTCCAGACCGTGCTGCTGGGCGCTTTCCTGTTCGAAATCCGGATCGTCTACATGCTGATGGGTGAAAAAGTGCTGCCGACGGCGGCGGCGATCATCGCCTCGGCGATCACCGCGCTTCTGGTCACCGATATCGGCACACGCTATATCGTTGGAGGGTGAGAGCATCCTTACTTGACAGGTGCTGCCGCTCACGCAAAGATTGTATGCATCGGGGGATATGTCATGACCAGAAAAGCGCTGGCGCTCGCCGTTCTGCTGGGGCTCGTCGCCTGCCAGACGGGACCGGTTTCGATTTTGTACAAGGAGGGCTCCACCCGCGCCGAGCGGCAGGAAGCCTATGACCAGTGCTTCATCGCCGCGCTCAAGGATGTTCCGCAGAACATGGTGACCGAGGTGACAGGCGGCTACAGCTATCCAGGCTTTGTGAGCTGCGACACCAACGGCGATACCACCATATGCGGCGAAGTGGGCGGCTACACCACGCCGGTGGAAAGCTACAGCTACGACACCAATGAAAAACTGCGCCAGCGCCTGATCAACCGCTGCCTGGAGGAGAAGGGCTTTTCCGGCGTCGAGATACCCTATTGCAAGACCAAGGAAGAGCGCGCCGCCTATCAGATGCAGACAACCCAGCCGCCGCTCAACGAGCTCACCTGCGTTACCGGCCAGACCGTTTCAACACAGTAGGGCTGCGTCGCCGTGCATTTTGCAAACCGGCGTCAGGCGCCGGTCTGGAGCGCGCGCTTCTCGGCCGCCTCGATCCGCTCGGAATAGCGCTCCGTGAGGTATGCGCTCTGCCCGCGTAATAGAAGGGTGAACTTGACCAGTTCCTCCATGACATCGACGACGCGCCGATAATAGGATGACGGCTTCATTCGTCCGCTGTCATCGAACTCCTCGTAGGCCTTGGCGACCGAGGATTGATTGGGGATCGCGAACATCCGCATCCACCGGCCGAGAATACGCATCTGATTGACGGTGTTGAAGCTCTGGGATCCGCCGCAGACCTGCATCAGCGCCAGCGTCCGCCCCTGTGTCGGCCGCACGCCGCCCGCGGAAAGCGGCAGCCAGTCGATCTGGGTTTTCAGGACCGAACTCATCGCGCCGTGCCGTTCTGGCGAGCACCAGACATGCGCCTCGGACCAGATCGAAGCGGACCGCAACTCCTGCACCTTCGGATGATTTTCATCGGTGCTGCCGACCAGCGGCAGGCCATGCGGATCGAAAATCCGCACCTCAGCGCCGAATGCCGCAAGCAAATGCGCCGCCTCCTCGGTCAAAAACCGGGAATAGGATCGTTCGCGCAGCGAACCGTACAGCATCAGCACCCTTACCGGATGCGCGATCCGGTTGCCTGTGAACAGGCGCTCGGGATCGACGGGGCGGAAGGCCGTTTCATCAAGCGCGGGCATTGATTCGGCGTCCGGCAGGTTCACTTTTTGGCCTGCGGCGAGACAACCTCGCCGTCTTCCTTGGTGAAGGCGCCGATTGCCGGGTTTGGCAGGATTTCAAGCACGGTCTCCGACGGGCGGCACAGCTTTACGCCCTTTTCCGTCACCACGATCGGGCGGTTGATCAGGATCGGATGCGCCATCATGGCGTCGAGCAGTTCGGCATCGGACAGCGCCGGATCATCGAGGCCAAGCTCATCATAGGGCGTGCCCTTGCGGCGCAGCAGATCGCGCACCGGAATTGCCATCGCCGCGATCAATTCCTGAAGCTTTTCGCGCGTTGGCGGGGTCTTCAGATATTCGATGATCTCCGGCTCCTCGCCGGATTGCCGGATCATCGCCAGAACGTTGCGCGACGTTCCGCAGGCGGGATTGTGGTAGATGGTGACGGGCATTGAGACCTCAAACATATCCATAAAGCTGGAAATATAGATATATCGGAAGAACGAAGGACGCAAGCCCCGGCCGGATGTCGTTCATTCGCCGGGATAGTCCACCTTCATGAAATAGAGCCCTTCCGGCGGGGCCACCGGCCCGCAGGCCTTGCGGTCGCGCGCCTCCAGCGCCTGCCGCACATCATCCACCGACATCTTGCCCTCGCCGGCAAGCTTCAGCGTGCCCGCGAAGGAGCGAATCTGGTTATGCAGGAAGCTCTGGGCGGTGGCGCGGATCTCGATGATCTCGCCCGCCCGCGTCACATCGAGCCGGTCGAGCGTGCGCACCGGCGATTTCGCCTGGCACTGCACCGAGCGAAATGTTGTGAAATCATGCCTGCCGACGAGCACCTGGGCTGCCGCGTGCATCGCCGCGTGATCAAGCGGCTTCGGCACCCACCAGCCGCGCTTCCACTCCAGAGCCGGATGGGCGCGGCGGTTGATGATGCGGTAGAGATAATGCCGCCGAAGTGCGGAAAACCGGGCATCGAAATCGGGTTCAGCCTCGACCACATCGACCACCGAGATACCGTCGCCGGCAAGTCTCAGATGCGCATTGACCGCATTCAGAATCGTGAACGGGCTCCAGGGTTTGGCAAGATCGAGATGCACCACCTGGCCGCGGGCATGGACGCCGGAATCCGTCCGCCCCGCGCCGCGAATGGAAACGGTTTCGCCGGAAAACCCGGCAACGGCCTCCTCCAGCGCGCTCTGCACCGAGCGCCCCTCGGCCTGGCGTTGCCAGCCGACAAAGGCCGTGCCGTCATATTCGACCTTCAGGCGGTAACGCGGCATCAGGCAAGCACCGTTGCCGGGATAAGTGGCGTGCCGCGCAGGAAATCCTCGGCCGAAAGCGGCTTTCCGCCGGCCTTCTGCAGCCGGAGGAGCCGCACCGCGCCCTTCCCGCAGGCGATCGTCAGGCCCGTCCCGCCAAGCACCGTGCCGGGCGCCCCCTCGCCTTCGCCGAGCGCGCTTTCATGCACCTTGACCCGCTCCAGCCGCTTGCCCGCCGGCACTTCCATCCACGCGCCCGGAAACGGGGCAAGCCCCCGGATATGATTATGCACATCGCGCGCCGGCCGGCTGAAATCGATCCGGGTTTCGCCCTTGTCGATCTTCTTCGCGTAAGTGACGCCGTCATCGGGCTGCAGGGTCAGCGGCAGGTCGCCGGCCTCGAGCTTCGCCATCGCCTCCGCCATCAGCCGCGCGCCGTCATGCATCAGCCGGTCGTGCAGCGCTCCCGCCGTCATGTCAGGACCGATCGCGACCCGTTTGGTCAGCGCCACGGGCCCGGTATCCAGCCCCTTTTCCATCTTCATGACCATCATGCCGGTCTCGCTGTCGCCGGCCATGATCGCGCGCTGGATGGGTGCCGCGCCCCGCCAGCGGGGCAGCAGCGAGGCATGGCCATTATAGGCGCCAAGCCGCGTCCCGTTCAGGATCGCCTCCGGCAGCAGCAGACCATAGGCGACCACCACCGCGACATCGGCATCGAGCGCGGCGAAGGCGGCGCGATCCTCGTCAGCGCGAAAATTCTCCGGCGTGCGCACTGGCAGGCCGAGCAGTTCGGCCGCCTGATGCACCGGCGACTTGACCTCCGCCAGCCCGCGCCGGCCGGCCGCCCGCGGCGGCTGGGTATAGACGCAGGCGATTTCGTGGCCCGCCTCCTTCAGCGCCCGGAGGGTGGGAACGGAGAATTCGGGCGTGCCCATGAAAATAATCCTGAGGGTCATGATCGCTCCTTCCGGGCCCGCGCAAAAAGGCAAACGTTAATATACGGCAACTGGTCAGATAAACGAGAATGCCGCGCCGCAAAAGGCAAATCCGCCGCATAAGGAAGAGCACCAGACAACAACAGACCCCTCGGCGCGCTGAAAAACCGGGACGCCATTGTGCGACCTCGCAGGCCGGCCGGCCCTCGAGTCACTGGTATGCGAAGGCAACGCGGGAACCGCGCTGCCTGCTCCGTCTCGATGCGTTCTTCGGCGTGCCGGCTGGCAGCGGACTGTCCTAAAGCTTGTGCTTGGCCGCCTTGGCGAACTTCTTGATCACCCGGTCACGCTTCAGGCGCGACAGATAATCGATGAACAGCGCGCCGTCGAGATGGTCGATCTCATGCTGCAGGCAGGTGGCGAGCAGGCCCTCGGCCTCGATTTCCTGTTCCTTGCCGGCAAGGTCGGTATAGCGCACCCGCACGCTCGCCGGGCGTTCCACCTCGGCATAGAACTCCGGGATCGACAGGCAACCCTCCTCATAGACCGAGCGCTCGTCCGAGCTGTGCAGCACGGTGGGATTGATCACCACCATGGGCTGCTTTTCGCCCTCGTCCTTGTTGGCGACATCGAGCACCAGCATGCGTCGCGGCACGCCGACCTGGATCGCGGCAAGGCCGATGCCCGGAGCCTCATACATGGTCTCCAGCATATCGTCGGCAAATTTCTTCAGGTCGTCGTCTATGCGCTCGACCGGTTTCGAGACCGTGCGCAGCAGAGGGTCCGGCAAAATAATCAGTGGCATCGTGGTCATGCCCTCCCCATAGCGCAAGTTCGCCCGAGGGGAAATCTTTTCATACGTTCTGCCCCAAACCTCCCTTCCCGTTATTTCCGTAAATCATTTTGTTCACGTTTTGATCTTT
>NZ_DEPM01000282.1:0-11486 GCF_002358775.1 Martelella sp. UBA3392 | reverse complement strand
ACACCACTCCATGGGACACGATCGGCCGGCGGAGGTGGATTGAGAAAGCTTAGAAGCTCGAGCGCAGAATGAGTTCGGGCTCTACGAGCTCGTGCCGCGTCGTCGTTCTGCCTGTCATCCGGGTCAGAAGCTGGTCGGCGGCGATCATGCCGAGTTCCTGCGGCTTCTGGTCGATGCTTGAAAGCTCAATGAGCGGCAGCGCCGATGTCGTGGTGTTGTCGTAGCTGACAATGCCGAGGTCGCCTGGCACCTTCAGACCCTTCTTGCGCGCAAGATTGATCAGTGGCACGCCGTGTATGTCGCTCCAGCAGAAGAAGGCTTCAGGCAGGTCGGCGCGCTGCAGCAGTTCTTCGATCTGCGGCAGCATGTCCTTCGGGTGTTCGGCGATCCGGATCAGACGCGCGCGGTGCTTGAGCCCGGCCTCGGCCATCGCAGCCCTGTAGCCCTTTTCGCGTTCGTACCAGACTTCGCCGTCCTTGGGTCTGCTGTAGATCAGGCAGAGCATCGCGATGTCGCGATAGCCCTTTTCAACGAGCGCTCTGGTAGCAAGACGGGCGCCATTGAAATCATCGCTGTTGACGGTGTCGAAGGCGGTGGCGCTGCATTCATGATGGCCGATGACGGCGATCGGCACCTGGGTGGCGAAGTGATTGAGCGCCTCGCCGCCGATGCGCGGCGCAATCAGCAGCAGTCCGTCGATGCGCATGTCGATCATCGAGTCGATCAGCGCACTTTCAACATGGGTGCGCGCCTCACCGACAGCGATCAAGGTTTTGTAGCCGGCTTCGCCCATGGCGCGCTTGAAACCGTCGACCAGGGCCGGCAGAAACGGATTGTCCATTCCCACAAGCAGGACGCCAACAGAGAAGGTCCGCCCGCGCATACCGCGTGCGGCCGTGCTCGGTCGATAGCCGAGCTTTTCGATCGACCGCAGGACCTTCTCGCGCAGGGAATCGCTGACGCCATAGGCGTTGCGGAGCACTTTCGAGACGGCAGCGACGGAGACGCCGGCATCTGCCGCAACCGTGCGGATCGTAACGCGGTTTGCGCGGACCTGCTTGTCCATGGAATCCCTTCTCAAAATCAGTTGTGGGAAAATAGACCGGAAGGGCCTTGCAAAGCAAACCGCTTTGTAGAACAGTATACGTATAACGGTCTACAAAATCAGCGATAGGCCTTTGTGAGGGAGGAGAGACATGAATATTGCAACCAGAGCCCGCTCGGACGCTGGCCGTGTCGTGCGGCCGTGGAAGGCGCAGATGATCGCGCCCGGCGTCGATCGGGGCGAAGGCACAAGGCAGAGTTTCGTCTCAACCACCTTTGCGGTTTCCGCCGGTCAGAGGCCAGAATTGTTCATCTCGGCGCTCGGTCTCTACCGCGCATTCATCAATGGCGAACGTGTCGGCGAGGACCTGCTGACGCCGGGCTGGACCTGCTACGACGACCGCATTGCCTATCAGCGCTACGACGTGTCCGGGCTTGTGCAGGTCGGAGACAATCGCATCGAGATATGGCTCGGTGACGGCTGGTATCGCTCGCAGATGATGTGGAAGCACCAGATGATCCTGAATTGCTGGGGAGAGCGGATCGCGGCGATCGCCGAAATCGTCGATGGTTCGGACGTCATCGTGAAAACCGGTGCGGACTGGAAGAGCGGGCTTTTGCCCATAACCCGTTCGGGCATCTATTACGGCGAGGATTATGATGCGCGCCTCGATACCCTGGAAGAGACGGGCGGGGTCGACCTGCTGGATTTCGACAGCGAGACGCTGGTTGCGCACGAAACCACGCCGGTGCGGGAGCTTCAGCCCAACCGCCCGGTGGAAAGCTGGCGGGATGAGGACGGCTGCAGCATCTATGATTTCGGGCAGAATGCCGGCGGCTATGTGCGCATCACCCTGCGCGGCAGATCCGGCGCCTCGGCCTATGTCGATCATGCCGAAGTGCTTGGCCCCGGCAAAACCTTCGACAAGCGCAATTACCGCAGTGCTCGTGCCGCCATGCGCTATACGCTGAAAGGCGATGGCACCGAGACCTATGCGCCATTCTTCACCTTCACCGGCTTTCGCTTTGCCCGGGTCGCGATTGAGGGCGAGGCCGAGATTGTCGCCATCGAGCAGGTGCCGATTTCCTCCATCAGAGAGGTTGCCGGCGGTTTTGAATGCGGGGAGCCGGCGGTCAACCGGCTGGTGCTCAATACACTCTGGTCGCAGCGTTCCAATTTCATCGAGGTGCCGACCGATTGCCCGCAGCGCGACGAACGGCTCGGCTGGACCGGCGATGCGCAGGTGTTTGCAGGAACCGCCTGCTGGCTTGGCAACAGTCGGACCTTTCTTCAGAAATATCTGCGCGATGTCATGCATGACCAGCGGGAAAACGGCGCCGTGCCGCATTTTTCGCCCGATCCGACCCGGCTCCACCGTGACATCTTTCCCGGCGATTGGGCAGGATCCACGGGCTGGGGCGATGCGATCGTCACCATTCCCTACCAGCTCTATCTGCATTACGGCGATCGAAGCGTGCTTGAAGAATGCTATCCGGCAATGCTGCGCTGGCTCGACCATCTCTGGTCGATCTCGGATGGCCCCATCATCCGGCCGCATTCCGAGTGGGGCGCCTCCGGTTTCACTTTCGGAGACTGGCTGCAGCCGGTTGGCGATAACCGCAAGCCGCGCCCGACGATCGCCGATGATTGCGCGGCGACGCTCTACCACTTCATCTCGACAGACATGACCGCGAAGATCGCAGCGATCCTGGGCGACAATGAGAGCGGCGCGCGCCTTGCGAGGCGAGCCGACAGCATCCGCGAGGCTTTCGTGCATGAATATTTCAGCCGTTCCGGCCGCCTCGCCCACAATGACCAGACGTCCTACGCGCTTGCCTTTCTCCATGGCCTCGTTCCGGAAGAGCACTTCGAGGCCGCGAAAGCCTATTTCCGCCGCGTGATTGAAGATGCGGACTATCTGATCGGAACCGGTTTCATCGGAACGCCCGCGCTCCTGCCGGCGCTGACCATGCTCGAGATGAATGATCTGGCGGAAAAAGTGTTCCTCAACCGCAAGGTTCCGGGCTGGCTCTATCAGGTCGATCGCGGCGCGACCACGATATGGGAGCGATGGGACGCCATCGGCGAGGACGGCACGATCTACGATCCGGACATGAACAGCTACAACCACTACGCCTATGGCGCTGTTTGCCAATGGCTGTTCGAGGATGTGGCGGGTGTGAAGCCCGTTGCCGAAGCGCCCGGATTTGCGCGGGTTCATCTCAACCCGGCTGTCCTGCCGGCACTCGGTCATGCCGACATGTGGCATGACACCGGTCATGGCCGCATTGAGGCCGGCTGGCGCATCGAAGGCGGCCGCGCATTCTATACGGTTACCCTTCCCGAAGGCGTCGAGGCCGCGTTCTCGACTGCGGGACGGACCAATCTCGAAATCAACGGAGAGCCCGCCGGAACCGGCACAGCGGCGATCGCCCTTGCTTCCGGCCGGCACACCATCGGTTTCGACATCAGCGGGCAATAATGGCCCCGTGTTTTTACGCCCGGCAGAGGAGGCCGGGCAATTGGGAGGAGAAGTCATGAGAATGAAATTTTTCGCCACGACCGCAATGGCGGTCTGCATTGCAGGCACGGGCGGAAACGCCTTTGCCGAAGAGCTCACCCTGCTTGTCGACAACAGCTCCGATACGGTGGCCATCGCCGAGGCACTGACGGCCGCTTACTCGGAAATGCACCCCGATGTGACGTTTACGGTCGAAACGCGTCCCGGCGGCAGCGAGGGGGACAACATCGTCAAGACCCGGCTTGCGACGGGCGAGATGACCGATGTGTTTCTCTATAATTCCGGATCGCTTCTTCAGGCCCTTCGGCCCGCGCGCACGCTCGAACCATTGAACGACTTGCCGAACATGGAAAACGTGCTCGAGAGCTTCACCAGCACTGTTTCCGACGACAAGGGCGATATCTACGGCGTCCCGGTGCAGCCGGCCATGGGCGGCGGGATCTTCTATCACATCCCCACATATGACGAACTCGGGCTGGAAATCCCGAAGACCTGGGAAGCGTTCATGGAAAACAACGCGATCATCGCGGAGAAAACCGACAAGGCCCCGATCATCCAGACCTATCGCAATACCTGGACGTCGCAGCTCTTCGTTCTAGCCGACTATTACAATGTTCAGATCGCAGAGCCCGGTTTCGCCGAGAAATATACCGCCAACGAAGCGAAATATGCCGATACGCCGGAGGCCAGAAAAGGGTTCGAGCGGCTGCAATCGGCCTATGAAGCGGGCTATTTCAACGAGGATTTCGGAGCCGCTACCTATAATGACGGCCTGCGCATGGTGGCCAGCGGTGAAGGCGTGCACTACCCGATGTTGACCTTCGCAATCGGCGCCATCAAGCAGAACCATCCGGAACTTCTGAAGGATGTCGGCTTCTTTGCCCAGCCCGGCGACGACGCCGAGAACAACGGCCTGACGGTGTGGATGCCGGCGGCCTATTACCTTCCGAAAGGCGGAGACCATACGGAAACCGCCAAGGATTTTCTGAACTTCGTTGCAACGCCGGAAGCCTGCGACGTGATGACCGATGCGATCGGCGCTTCCGGTCCATACCTGATCAAGGGCTGCACGCTGCCCGACAGTGTGCCGCCGTCGGTTGCTGACATGCTGCCCTATTTCCAGGAGGACGGCAGAACAGCACCGGCACTGGAATTCCTGTCGCCGGTCAAGGGACCTGGGCTTGAGCAGATCACCGTCGAGGTCGGGTCGGGCATTCGTGATGCCCAAAGCGCTGCCGCGCTTTATGACCGGGATGTCGAAAAGCAGGCCAAGCAGCTTCGCCTGCCGAACTGGTAGGACGGCCCGCTGGAGACATCCGGCCCCTTGGAAGCATGACGGTTGAGACCGGGTCGCCCCTGGACATGCGATCCGGTCCACCGGCTTTTCGTTCCTGCATCGGAGTCCGTCAGAAATGCAGATGAAATCACCCTATCCCTACTGGTTCATCGCGCCGGCTGCCGTCGTGTTCACGACGCTGTTTCTGGTGCCGACGGCGGCCTCGTTCTGGTTCAGCCTCACCAACTGGGATTTGTTCGGCTTCCAGTTCATCGGTTTCGAGAACTTCGTCGACTTCTTCCGCGAGCCCTTTCTCATCAAGGGCATGACCAACACGATCATGTTCGCTCTGTTGACCTCGGCGGCCAAGACCGTGCTGGGGCTGTTGATCGCCGTGCTGTTGACATCGGGCCTCTTCGGGCAGGGCCTTTTGCGCTCGATCGTATTCTTCCCGGTTCTGGTGTCGACGATCGGCGTCGGTATCCTGTTTACCGAGTTGATGCACCCGACCAAAGGTGCCATCAATATCGCGCTCGCCTTTTTCGGCATCGACGGGCCGGGCTGGCTCACCAATCCGAAGCTTGCATTGTTCTCCGTCGCGCTTGTCGATATCTGGCGTGGGGTGGGGCTTGCAACGCTGATCTATATTGCCGGACTCGCTGCCATCGGCCAGGAATATTACGAGGCGGCGCGCATCGATGGCGCCTCGCACTTCCAGCTTTTCTGGCGCGTCACCGTGCCGCTGGTGCGCCCGGCAACGACCACGGTGATCATTCTCTCGCTGATCGGCGGTCTGAGGCTCTTCGACCTCATATGGGCGATGACGCGCGGCGGTCCCGGCTTTTCGTCCGACGTGCTCGCCTCGGTCATCTACAAGCAGTATCAGGCCGGTTTCTACGGCCTGTCCACGGCAGGCAACGTTATTCTGTTCCTGCTGATTGCCTGCATCATCGCCCCGCTTGCCTGGTGGTTCAACAGACGGGAGCTGGACCTTTGAGCCTGAAAACAAGACGACAACGCAAGCTCATTCATGGCGTCATCGCGCTGGCGACCGCCTTCGTCATCTTCGTCATCCCCTTCATCTTCGTGCTGATCAACGCAGCCAAGTCGCCGGGGGAATCGGCAAGTCCGAGCTTTACACTGCCCACCGAATGGCATCTCTGGCAAAACCTCCTCGCCGTCATCGAAGCGCGCGACTACATGTTGCTGCTTGCCTATTTCAACTCGACGGTGATCACGGTCGGCGCGATTGCCCTTCTGGTCGTCTTCGGCGCCATGGTCGGCTATGTGTTGCAGCGTCGGCCGTCCAGGTTCAACCGTGTAATTTACGGTTTCGTGCTGGCCGGCCTGATGATCCCGCCCGCCGTGGTGCCGACGATCTGGGTGCTGCAGGGGCTCGGCCTGTTCAAGACACTGCACGGAATGATCCTGATCCAGTTCTCCTACGGGCTGTCATTCACCGTATTGCTTTACCGTGCCTTTATCGCGTCCATCCCGCGCGACCTCGACGAAGCCGCGCTGATCGACGGGGCAAAGCCGTGGCAGATCTTCTTCAAGGTGGTGCTGCCGCTTTTGAAGCCGGTGACGGTGACGGTCATCGTCGTCCAGTCGATCTCCATCTTCAACGACTTCACCCATCCGCTCTACTACCTGCCAGGCAGCGAAAACGTGACGGTGCAGATCACGCTCTACAATTTCCAGAGCCAGTTTGTCAGCCAGATGAACCTCCTCTTCATGAACATCCTTCTGGTGACGATCCCGCCGCTCATCGTCTTCATCTTCTTCAACCGACAGATCGTCGCCGGCATGACGTCGGGCGCTGTAAAAGGATAGATCATGGCCGATGTTCTTTTGAAAAAGGTTCGCAAGTCATTTGGTGCGCTCGAGGTCATCCAGGGGATCGACCTCGAAATCGAGGCCGGCGAGTTCTGTGTGTTTGTCGGGCCTTCGGGCTGCGGCAAGTCGACCCTGCTCAGGATGATCGCCGGGCTGGAGGAAGTGTCTTCCGGCACAATCGAGATTGCCGGCAAGGATGTCACCTATGAAGAACCGTCCAAACGCGGCATCGCCATGGTGTTCCAGTCCTATGCGCTCTACCCGCATCTGACGGTCGGCGAAAATATCGGCTTTGGCCTGTCGCTGGCGCGCGTGCCCAAAGCCGAGATCAAGGCACGGGTCGAAGAGGTGGCGAAGGTGCTGCAGCTCGAGGCGCTGCTGGATCGCAAGCCAAAGGCGCTGTCCGGCGGCCAGCGTCAACGCGTGGCGATCGGCCGCGCCATCATCCGCGATCCGCATGTGTTCCTGTTTGACGAGCCGCTGTCCAATCTCGATGCGGCGCTTCGCGCACAGATGCGCATCGAGCTGACGGATTTGCATGAAAAGCTCGGCAACACGATGATCTATGTGACCCACGACCAAGTGGAGGCCATGACGATGGCCGACCGCATCGTCGTCCTGAACGGCGGCCGGATCGAGCAGGTCGGCACGCCGATGGAGCTTTACGAAAAGCCGGCAACGCCTTTCGTCGCCGGCTTCATCGGCTCGCCGAAGATGAACCTCTATGAGGGTGAGATCGCGCGAAAGATGGGCTGCGCCACCTATGGCATCCGGCCCGAACATGTGCTGGTCGATGATGCCGAAGGCACGTGGAAGGGGACAGTGCGGCATGTCGAACGGCTCGGCGCCGATACGATCGTTCATATCGAGGCCGCGGACCTCGGCCCGCTCGTGGCCCGGACCTCTGGTGAGCGCAGTTTTGCCAACGGCCAGAGCGTTTATGCCAGTCCGATGGACGGTAAAGCCTTCCGCTACAGCGAAAACGCCCGCGCCTGTCTTGGTGAATGACGGGTCCGATCAATATGAACGGTGTTGCGGCACAGCTATTGGGCGACACCAATTGACCTGCTCGCATGGCATTGGGCTTTCCGAGGAACGCGCTCGGTGTCATGGCGGTGATTTCCGGTCACGTTCGCGATTTTCGCTGTACGTACACGGCATGACTTCTCCTTTTGGCGCAAAGGCGACGAGAGTTCACTACAAACGATGGCCGCTTTCCGGAACGACAAAAGACGGCGTGTATGACCGGTAAGCGGGCGCTTTGCTTTCGACCAGTCCTTCGCGCTTTGTATGGCTAGAGCCGTTCAGGCTTAAATGGAATCCGTTCTGTTTGCCCAAACCGGTCATTCCACGCGAAGAAGTCCGCGCGGCATAGCCATAGCTATGTCGAAGGGCTTCGACAAAGTGGATGGCCGGTTTCGGCAAACCCGAAGGGCGGCATGAATTTGCGCCATTACCGGCGGTCTTCGGCTCGGACATAGTTACGGCTATGCCCTGCGCCAAAGCCCTTGGTCCTGGCGCAAATTCCTTGCCGCAGAACGCTTCCATTTAAGCCTGAACGGCTCTAGGCCCGGTATCAGCCCTTTCCTGGCGTCCATGTATGTTGCAACATGAAATCATGATGACGACATCCAGCGGGACCACAGTGACGACAGATTTTAGAAACCGGATTGAAGCGGCTTATCAGCGAAGCGGAAACGCCTTTGGTTGGCGCTTCCTGTACAGCCCTGAGCGAACCTTGGGCGGAGCCCGAGTAGCCTTCATAGGTTTAAACCCAGGCGGATCGTCCGAGGATGATGCGCATGGTCGCTACGCGATGGAGAGCGGAAGCGCCTACAGTAATGAGAGTTGGGCGGGCTGTGCGCCGGGCGAAAGCAGGCTGCAGAGACAGGTTCTAGCTCTGTTCGAGAAACTCGATATCAAGCCGGAACATGTCTTGGCGGGAAACCTTGTCCCGTTTCGCTCGCCAGACTGGCGGAGCCTTAAAGACCGGGAGGCATCGGTACAATTCGGAATGGAACTCTGGGCGGAGGTACTGCGCACGGCGAAACCGTCCTTGGTCATCACGATGGGTTCACAAGCCACCAGAATTGTGGCCGATCTTCTCGGCGTCGAGGGGCTTGCAAAGCAACGTATCGGTTGGGGCCGGGTGGCGGGGTATTGGGCACAATCTGACGGTGGCCGGTTGATCGGATTGCCTCACCTCTCCCGCTTTGGCGTCATCACAAGACCTCAGAGCTCAGAGGCCTTGGAGGAACTGCTCTCACTCTCGAAGCATTGATCAACGCTTCCCCTCTTCCTCCTCGACGTCGGCACAAATCGTCTCTGTGCGACAGACCGTGAACCCGGGAAAGCTGCTGGACTGGTAACGGGACGGTCAAGCAGGATCTTAAACGACCAATTTGGGGGACACCTTGAGGACCGGCAGAAACGGGGCCGATCGCCGCCATTGAAAGAGCCGCTTCTCGGTCCGCCGAATAGGATTGCGTCGCTCGCGCGCCGCGCTTACGTGCCGCAGAAGGTTCGGTACGCCGTCTCGGGCAGCGGTGGAAGGCCGGCATAATCGGTGAACTTTGCCTGATCCTCGAAGGGCGTGGCCAGTGCTTCATTCAGGCGTTCGAAGGGTGCAAGGTCGCCGGCCATCGCGGCGGCAAGGGCTTCCTCGACAAGATGATTGCGCGGGATGATCGCCGGGTTGACCGTATCCATCGCAGCGCGACGTTCAATCGGCTTTCCCGGTTCGGCCGCGAGGCGCTGACGCCAGCGCGCCGCCCAGCCGTCATAGGCGGATGGATCGGCAAAGAGACCGCGCAGCGCCTCATCTGCCTGCTCGCTTTCCGCCGCTTTGCCGAGATTGCGGAAGGTCAGGGTGAAGTCCGCATTCTGCCGTGCCATGCGCCCGAGAAGATCCTCGATCAACGCGGCGTCTTCCGTCTGCGGTAACTGCAAACCGATCTTCGCGCGAAAGCCGTCGACATAAGCGGTGTTGAAAGCGTCCGCAAAGCCGGAGAGGATGTCCTGTGCGGCTTCAATGGCCTTGTCTTCATCTGGATCGAGATGGGGAAGCAGACATTCCGCCAGACGAAAGAGGTTCCAGTGCGCGATGCCGGGCTGGTTGGCGTAGGCGTAGCGCCCGTTGCGGTCGATCGAGGAGAAGACGGTCGCGGGATCGTAAGCGTCGAGGAAGGCACATGGGCCGTAGTCGATCGTTTCCCCGGCGATCGACATATTGTCGGTGTTCATGACGCCGTGCACGAAGCCGATCTGCATCCAGCGTGCGACGAGTTCCGCCTGGCGGGCGCAGACACCCTGGAGAAGAGCGCGGTAGGGATTGGAAGCGCCCGCGGCCTCGGGGTAATGCCTGTCGATCACATGGTCGGCGAGTTGGCGAACCGCGGCGTCGTCGCCCCGTGCCGCAAAGAACTGGAACGTGCCGACGCGGATATGGCTGGAGGCGACGCGCGTAAGGACCGCGCCCGGCAGGGCCGTTTCCCGATAGACGGGTTCTCCCGTTGCGACCGCGGCCAGTGCCCGCGTGGTCGGAACTCCGAGCGCGGCCATGGCCTCGCTCACGAGATACTCGCGCAGGACCGGGCCGAGCGCTGCCCGTCCGTCGCCGTTGCGCGAGAAGAGGGTGGGGCCGGCCCCCTTCAGTTGAATGTCGCGACGCCGACCCTGTCGGTCGACGACCTCGCCGAGGAGGATGGCGCGCCCATCGCCGAGTTGCGGCACGAAGTTTCCGAATTGATGTCCGGCGTAAGCGGCCGCGATCGGCTCGGCGCCCGCTGGGAGCCGGTTGCCGGCGAAGATTTCAGCCCCGTCAGCATTGTCGAACGCATCCGCGTCAAGCCCGAGCTCCTCGGCGAGCCGTTGGTTCAATTTCAGGAGATCCGGTGCGGCGACGGGTGATGGCACGGTTGGCCGGTGGAAGGCGGCGCCGAGACGCGCGTAGCTGTTGTCGAAGTCGAAATGTACCGTCATTTTCTCCGCATCGCTTCCGTCGTGCCGCTTGGCCGCTGGTTCTCGACCATTCTGCACTTAGGTGGCGCTGAAGATGTCGGATTTCCAGGGCAATGCCTGACAGACGATCAGGGAATTTATGCTGACATGATCGGTATGTATGCGGAACGGTGAAAGGAGATGGCGAAATGCTTGAAGGGCTCGGAATGACGCTGCCAATCATTCAGGCGCCAATGGCCGGCGTCTCGACCCCGGCGCTGGCGGCGGCGGTCTCAAACGCCGGCGGGCTCGGCTCGATCGGCATTGGCGCGAGTGACGCCGCCGGTGCCCGCGCGATGATCGACGAAACCTTCGCGCAGACGGACCGGCCTTTCAACGTCAACGTCTTTGTGCATGGCCCCGCCGTGCAGGACCCGGAGCGGGAGGCGGCATGGCTGGCGGCACTGAGACCGGCCTTCGCCGAATTCGGCGCCGCGCCGCCGTCCGACCTGCGCGTCATCTACAAGAGCTTTTCCGATGACCCGGAGATGCTGTCTCTTCTGGTCGAGAAAAAGCCGGCAGTCGTCAGCTTTCATTTTGGCCTGCCGCCGGCTGAAACGATCGCTGCCCTGAAGAACGCCGGTATCCGGCTTCTTGCAACGGCGACGAGCCTTGCCGAGGCCGAAGCCGTCGAGGCCGCCGGGATCGATGCCGTTATCGCGCAGGGGATCGAAGCCGGCGGGCATCGTGGCGTGTTCGATCCGCTGGCCGCCGATGATGGTCTTGGCACATTTGCGCTGACGCGGCTTCTGGCAAGGAAGACCGGCATTCCCGTCATTGCGGCGGGCGGGATCATGGATGGCGCGGGC
>NZ_DEPM01000235.1:0-3304 GCF_002358775.1 Martelella sp. UBA3392 | reverse complement strand
ACCCCTCTCTGCCCCTGTCGGGGCATCTCCCCCTCAAGGGGGGAGATTGTGGGCTGAGAGCTCGTTGGAAGTCGGTAGGCGAAATGCCGCTGCGTCCGCTGCCGGATTCGAGCGGCTTCCCAACCTCACGCCGAAAGCATAAGATCCATGTTCTGCACCGCCGCGCCCGAGGCGCCCTTGCCGAGGTTGTCGAGCTGGGCCACCAGATTGACGTGGCTGCCGTTGCCGAAGACGTAGAGCCGCATGATGTCCTGCCCGGCGAGCTCCTCGGCATTGAGGCGCGGCAAGGCGGCGCTTGTTTCAAGCGGGGCCACCTGCACGATGTCCTGTCCGGCATAGTATTCGGCAAGCGTTGCGTGGATGCTCTCCGCCGTCTGGTCGCCTTCGAGGTCTTCCAGATAGAGCGGCACCTGCACCAGCATGCCCTGCGCGAAACGGCCGACGGAGGGCGAGAAGATCGGCGGGCGAGAGAGCAGGCCGTGGGTCGTCATTTCCGGCACGTGCTTGTGCTTGAGGCTCAGCCCGTAGAGGAAATACGGCGCGTCGATATGGTCGTCGCGGCTCGCGTCCTCCATCTGGGCGATCATGGTCTTGCCGCCGCCGGTGTAGCCCGAGACCGCGTTGATCGTGACCGGGTAGCTGTCGGGCAGAATACCGGCAGCCCTCAGCGGCCGGATCAGGCCGATCGCGCCGGTCGGGTAGCAGCCGGGGTTCGCCACATGGCGGGCGGCGCGGATGCGCCCGGCCTGCGCCTTGTCCATCTCGGCGAAGCCATAGGCCCAGTCGGGATCGGTTCGGTAGGCGGTGGAGGTGTCGATGACGCGGACCTTGTTGTTGCCGGAAAGCATGGCGACGGCCTCCCGCGAGGCGTCATCCGGCAGGCACAGGATCGCGATATCGGCGCTGTTCAGCATATCCTCGCGCATCGCGGCATTGCGCCGTTCCTCATGCGGGATCGACAGCATTTCGACATCGCGGCGGCTTTCCATGCGGCTGCGGATTTGCAGGCCGGTGGTGCCGTGTTCGCCGTCGATGAAGATTTTCGCTGCCATGGTCTCGTCCTTCGATGGGATTATGCGGCGTTATATAGAGCGGGCCGGCCAGACCCGCAATCGTTCTGTCCCGCAATCATTGAATCGGGCTGGCGGCCTCAGGGCTGCTTGACGTCACGGAAGATCATTTCCGGCAGGCTGCCGACGGCGGGATAGAGCGGAATGAGGCATGCCTGGAGGGCGTGATAGATATCGCTCTTGCCGGGAAACAGCGTGGCCTGCGGCACCAGATCCTCAGACAATTCCTCATGCCAGCCGCCGTTTTCATGATCGAGCAGGTGGTTGGCGATGAAGCTCCACTGCTTGCGATAGGCATACATATGCATGTCCTCGCCGAAATGGGCGGTGAGGAAGTGGGTGGCGCCGATGCCCTCGGCATGCGGCCACCAGAGCTTCGCCCGGTTCTTCGGCTGGTTGTTCCAGTCGAGCGTGTAGAAGATGCCGCGCTTTTCGAAGTCCCAGCCGAACTTGAAGGCCGAGACGAACAGTTCGCGCGCCGCCTTCGGCATCCACTCATGCGAGCGGCCGGTGAGCGTGTAGAGCTGGAGCAGCAGCCGGGTCCATTCCAGCCAGTGGCCGGGCGTGGTGCCGGAGGGGCGGAACATTTCGTTGCCGGAATAGTTGTAATCAACCTTCCAGTCTTCGGTGAAGTGTTCGGCCACGCGATATTCGCACGCAACCGCATGTTTCTTGATGATCAGTTCGGCGATCCGCTTGGCCTTGGTGAGGTATTCGACGTCGCCGGTCACCTCATAGGCTTCCATCAGCGCTTCGGTCATATGCATGTTGCAGTTCTGTCCGCGATAGCCAGGCACCGGCGTCCAGTCGGTCTCGAATTCCTCGGCGACCGCGCCATGCTGTTCTTCCCAGAAGCGGGTGTTGATCACCTCGGTCACGTCGGCGATCATCGCATCGGCCAGCGGATGGCCGGCGAACTTGGCGGAGGAGGCGGCCAGCAGCACGAAGGCATGGCCATAGGCCTGCTTGGTGGGTTCTCCGCACGGGCCGTCATTGTCGACCTGCCAGAAATAGCCGCCATGTTTCTTGTCGCGGTGATGCTCCCACAGATAATTCATGCCGTGGTCCAACAGGTCGTCGCAGCCGGGACGGCCGAGAAGGTGGCCGATCGCCATGCAGTGGACCATGCGGGTCGTGGTGTGGATGCCGCGCACCGGATTGTCGCCGCCGGTCGGGCGACCTAGCTTGTCGAACTCGTAGAAGCCGCCCTTCGGATTGATCGAACGATACTGGAAGTAATCGAAGAGGTTGTTTGCCTGCTGCATCAACCATTCGCGGTGATAGGGCCTCTTGATCCAGCGTGGCGGGGCGACCAGCGTATTGATCTTCGGCTTCATGGCAAATCCTCCAATTTGTGCGGCCGGAACCGGCCATGCTATGCAGGCACGCCGGCAAGCCCAGCGTGTGACGATTGATTAAGGTATATCGCGCTCACGACATCATCACAATTCTGATTTGCATCGTCCTTGATCATGCGCAAACAATGAAACACATAGGTGACAGCTGCGTCGCGCGCTGAAAGGTTGAAATCAGCCGCTATATATTGACATAAAGATATCTTTATGTGATCTCGCAGCTTCAAATTCTGGAGATGAGTGATGTTTGACGACCTGTTCGGGGAAGAAGCGCCGAAGCGCGACGGCAAGGAAATCCGCGCCGCGCTGGAAAAGGCCGCGCGCGAGCGCATTCTGGTTCTCGACGGCGCCATGGGCACGCAGATCCAGGGGCTCGGCTTCGATGAGGATCATTTCCGCGGCGACCGCTTCATCGGCTGCGCCTGCCATCAGAAGGGCAATAACGACCTGCTGATCCTGTCCCAGCCGAAGGCGGTGGAGGATATCCACTTCGCCTATGCCATGGCCGGCGCGGACATCATCGAGACCAATACGTTTTCCGGCACGCGGATCGCGCAGGCCGACTACCAGATGGAAAACATTGTCTACGATCTGAACCGAGATGGTGCGCGGGTTGCCCGCCGCGCCGCGATCCGGGCGGAAAAGGAAGATGGCCGCAGGCGCTTCGTGGCCGGCGCCGTCGGCCCGACCAACCGCACGGCCTCGATCTCGCCGGACGTCAATAACCCCGGCTACCGCGCTGTTTCCTTTGATCAATTGCGCGACGCCTATCGCGAGCAGATCAACGGGTTGATCGATGGCGGATCGGATCTGATCCTGATCGAGACGATCTTCGATACGCTGAATGCCAAGGCTGCGGTGTTCGCCGCGCGTCAGGCT
>NZ_DEPM01000006.1:474-16811 GCF_002358775.1 Martelella sp. UBA3392 | reverse complement strand
GCGCAGATCCGACAAACAATGCTCAAGCTTGCTCGCGAAGCTTGCCGTGTCGGATGTTCCGACGGCATAGCCCAGCACCTTTCTTCCCTTGGTCAGAACCAGCGCATGGTCGGGCTCCAGCGTGAAATAGGGCAGGGCCCAGAGCAGGGCCGGATAGTCCAACTGGCTGAACAGGTGTCGGCCGTCATCGCCCCTGTCGGCAGTGCGTATGCAGATGTCGATGATCGCGGACCGGTCCTCCGGCCGCGCTTTTCTGATGGAAAAATCATTCATGGTCTGGCGATCATCGGCTTTCGGACGGCTGGCGCAAGGTGGCCTCAAAGCGTGCCCAGGTCTCGCCAAGTTCGATGAGCTGGCGCTCCTTGCGCGCCTCATCGATCTTGATGGCCGTGAGGCCGGCTTCCAGCGCATCGATGATGCCGACCGGCAGCGACTCGCCCTCGCGCAGATTGCGCGTGATGTCGGCGGCCATCTGGTCGTCAGCGCCGTAGTGATCCTCTTCCACGCCCGAATAGCGTTTTTCGAACAGCAATTCGCCGGATGCTGAATCATGCACGGCGAAATTGTTGCGCACGAAATCGCCCTCCGCCATGCCCTTAGAGCCGATCACGCAGAAGCGGCGGAACTGGTTCGGCACATTGAGATTGGCGTGAAACGCCATCGTCGCGCCGTTCTCATACTCGATCAGCGCAGTCTGGTAGTCGACGATGTCGGCATCGCTGTCGAACACGTTTTCGGTGGCATTCCAGCCGCTCGGCTTGCGGTAATATTGCTCGCGCTCCGCATTCGACATCACCGCCGGCGCATTGTCGGGCACGAAGGATTTGCGGCCGCCGAAGCTCGAGACGGCTGACGGTCTCGCGCCGACCACGCTCGCATAGAGGTCGATGCCCAGGCGATCGTCGCCGGCGCACCGCATGTCGACGAAGCCAAGGCCTTTATCGATTTCCTCGGCTCCAAGGCTTCTCACGAGATCGTGCGTGACGCCACCATCCGCCGCTCGGCGCGCATGGACGTCACCCCGCCATCGGTTCTTCCCGATATCGGCACGCTCACCATCGTGTCGTCGGTCGATCCGCGCCCCGTGGTGGTCGCCCGCTTTCAGGAAGCCCTGAATAAATGAGAATATGGCGCGATAATTGGCTGCTTTTCACGATTGTCGCGCTGCTACTGTGCATCGCGACGATCCTGCTGCCGCAGCTTCGTCTTCTGAGCGCTTCCGTCATCGGTGATGGCGGACGCTTCTCGGTGGTGCATCGCGGTGCGGGCCTTGAGCCCGTGCCCGAGATGTCGGAACAGTTCGCGACAGAAACGCTCGAACCGGGCAGGGCGCTCAGCTTCAGCCGCACCGGTGGTTTTGCGCTGGAGATGACCAGCGTCGACAAGCTCGCGGTCCGTCTCACTGCGGACGAACCGACCGTCCCCTCGGTCGGCGAAGACGGAAAGCTCTCGCTCAAGGTCGGCGATCAGGTTCTGGTGGTCAGCCAGCAGGCTCCGCGCGGCCTGTTCAACCGGACAGCTCCCGCGCCGCTGACGGCAACGGCATCCGAGGATGGCAGCGTGATCCTGAACCATGCTGCCAATGCCTATCTGACCTTCGACGATACCACCCGAAGCTTCACGCTTGCCAATTATCTCGCCTTCTTCACCGGCAACGAGACGGTGAAGGCAACCGTCAACAGCCTGTTCATTTCGTTGACGGCAACGGCGATCGCGGCCTTGATCGGCGTTTCTCTCGCCTATGTCATTGCCCGTCTCGATGTGCCCTTCACCAATGAGATCGTGTTCCTCGCGACCATGGCTTCGGTATCGCCGCCCTTTCTCGGGGCCTATTCGTGGAGGCTGCTGCTCGGGCGCAACGGCGTGATCACCAATGCCCTCGGAGTCGACTTCTCGATCGTCGGCCTGCACGGGGTGATCTGGGTCATCGCCTGGCTCGTATTTCCGGTGATCTTTCTTCTGAGCTACAGCGCGTTTCGCGGGCTCGACGCATCCCATGTCGAAGCCGCCGAAAGCCTGGGCGCCAATCCCGCCAAGGCCCGGTTCTCGATCGAGATCCCGCTTGCAATGCCCGGCATCATCACCGGCCTCTATCTCGCGACCATGGCCGCGCTTTCGGACTTTGGAACGCCCCGGATTATCGGCCTCGACATCAATGTCCTGCCGGTTCTGATCTATACCTCCTTCCTCAGCGAAGCGGGGCGAAATCCTGCCCTTGCGGCCACCGGCTCCGTCGTTCTCGTGGCGATTTCCAGCCTGTTCCTGATGGCCCAGCAGATCTATCTGGCAAAGCGCGGCTTTTCCGTGGTCTCCTCACGCGCGCTGGCGCGCCGTCCGCTGAGCCGGTCCGGCAAGGCCTGCGCGCTCGGCTTCGTCGGCATCATCCTGTTCTTCGCCTTCGTGCCGCATATGACCGTCCTGGTCACGAGCTTCATGGAATGGCGGGTCGGTCTGCCGCAGCTTTCGTTCACGCTTGCCAATTACGCCACCATGCTGAAAAGCGGGCTGGGGCCGGCCTGGGTCACGCTTTCGCTCGGCATCGCCGGTACGGCGATCGCCTTTGCGGCCGGTCTCGGCATTGCCTTTGTGCTGGTGCGCAAGCGCTACCGGGTTCTTGCCCCGGTGCTGTCGGTCACCGTGATGATGCCCTATGTCATCCCTGGTACCGTTCTCGGTATCGGCCTGATCATGATGTTCAACGAGGCGCCGCTGCTTTTGACGGGAACGTGGTTCATCCTGGCGCTTGCCTATGTGATCCGCAATCTCCCCTTCACCGTGAAGGCCTCGGAAGCGGCGCTCAGGCAGGTGCATCCGGCGCTTGACGAGGCGGCGATCAGCCTCGGCGCGAAGCCGATGCGGGTGTTCCTCACCGTCACCGCACCGCTGATGCTGGCGGGTGCCGTGACCGGCGCGACGCTGACCTTCCTGCACATCGTGACGGAACTGTCGTCGACCATTGTTCTTTATCGTCCGCCATGGAAGCCGATGACCGTCGTGATCTTCGAGAACACACTCGTCGACGCGGATTTCGGCGTCTCCGCAGCGCAGACCATCCTGTTGATGATGATCATCTACATACCGCTTTACCTGGTTGTGCGTTACGGCCAGTCGAGAAGGATCGAACATGCCTGAGACCGAGACCAATTCCGCCCATCATCACGGCTCGGAGGTTGCCATCGAGGCGGTATCAAAGGCCTATGGCGACATCACCGTTCTGCGCGACGTGAACATGACGATCAAGCCGGGGGAGTTCTTCACGCTGCTTGGGCCCTCCGGCTGTGGCAAGACCACGCTGTTGCGTGCGATCGCCGGTTTCCATCCCATCAATAGCGGCCGGATTACCTTCGATGGCAAGGATATTTCGCGACTGCCGCCGTGGGAGCGCAATATCGGATTCGTGTTTCAGAATTATGCACTCTGGCCCAACAAGACGATCTTCGACAATGTCGCCTATGGCCTGAAGCTCAGGAAAATCCCGAAAGCGGAGGTTGGCAAGCGGGTGCGCAACGCGCTTCAGCAGGTGCAGCTCAAGAATGTCGAGGACCGTTATCCGTCCGAAATGAGCGGCGGCATGCAGCAGCGCATTGCCATGGCACGCGCCCTCGTCATCGATCCGCCGCTCCTGTTGCTCGACGAGCCGATGTCCAATCTCGATGCCCGGCTGCGGGTATCGCTGCGCCAGGAACTGCGCGACCTGCAGCAGCGCATCGGCGTCACCGCCATCTATGTGACCCACGACCAGGAGGAGGCGCTGGAGCTTTCGGACCGGATCGCGGTGATGAACGGTGGTGTTGTCGAGCAACTGTCCGAGCCGGAGCACATCTACGCCCGTCCGCAGACGCGGTTCGTTGCCGAATTCGTGGGCGACGCGAATTTCCTCGAAGGTCACATTGAAAATGGCGGCTTCAGGCTTGTCGATGGCCGCCGGTTGACGGTGGCGGATCCCGGTGAGGCAGGTCCCGCGACGCTGTTCATCCGTCCGGAGCGCGTGCGGCTGACAGAACCCGGTCAGGGAGATATCGATGCCGCGGTCTCCGACACGCGCTATGTCGGACGCTCCTGGGTGCACAAGTTGACCTTCGGAGATGGCATGCATGTCTGGGTCGACGCGCATGCACGGCTTGAGTCGGGCCATATGTTCGGCCTTGGTTTCGAGGCGGCAACCCTGCTGAGGGACAAGTGATGGCGGAGCTTGATACCCATGATCTGCTGCGCCTTGCCGAAGCGGCGGCAAGGACGGGCGGCGATGCGCTGATGCGCTCGTTCAGGGCGCTTTCAGGCGGCGAGGTCCAGAAGAAGGGGCAGGCCGATTATGTATCGAAAGCCGACATGGAGGCCGAGCGGGCGATTGCCGATGTCCTCGCGCGCGATCGGAATGGCTTCGGCTTCCTCGGCGAGGAAACCGGGCTGAGTGAGGGCAGGCGGCCGGAAATGTGGGTGGTCGATCCGCTGGACGGCACCAGCAATTTCGTCTGGGGCATGCCCTATTTTGCCGTCAGCATCGCACTTTGCGATCAGGAGGGTGAAATTCTGGGTGTGGTCTTCGATCCGGTACGAAACGAAATATTTTCCGCGATCCGTGGCGGCGGCGCCTGGTTGAATGGCGCACGCGCTGCGCCGCTTGCAGAAAAGCCGCCCGCGGAAGCCATGGTTTCGATTTCGATGCCGGTACCCGGTCAGTTGAAGATCATCGGCCGGGACGCGTTTCTGCAGGGGCTCCAGACGGTCATGGACGGTTCGGCCGGTATTCGTCGGCTGGGTTCCGCAGCGCTGGATCTCGCCAATGTCGGCGCCGGTCGCCTCGACGGCTTTTTCGAGGATGGCCTGAGCTATTACGATCTGGCGGCGGGAAAGCTTTTTGCCCTTGAGAGCGGCGCATGCGTCAGCAACGGCAAGGGAGGGCCCGCGCATCAAGGCGCGGTATTCGCAGGCCAGATCGTGATCCACGACTGGCTGGTAGAGACCTTCATCGGGACTTAAAGTCATTCTAGGCGCGCCGGATACCGGATCACTTCCCGCAATTGCCAGGAAGCACTGAAACTGAATGGCTTCGCGCGGCCGCGAAAAACGGAGCCACTCTGTCTATTTTCTTTGATGCATTTTCGCAGTCGTCAGTCTGAAGGGTCTAGCTCGCATTCTGCAGCGAGATGACCCGGCTTTCGGACAGTTCGCCGACCTCCGAAAGGATCGGGTATGACACGGCCGCGATATGGGCGTTGATGCGCTTCAGGTCGCGCAGGATGTCGAGATGGAGCGTGGATGAGCCGAGCGTTTCCGGCTTTCCGTCCTGCAGGCGCTCGATATGTTTCTTCTGCGAGCGTTCCTCGATCTGGCGGACATGCACCTTTTCGGCGGTCAGGCGGCGGGCGAGATTCACGTCGCGGCTGAGAAACACCGATTGCGCCAGTTCGAGGTTCAGCAACGTCTGGCGGTAGAGCTCGCCGATTTCCTCCTCGCCGGCGGTGGAGAACTTCACCTGCCGGTCGGTCTTCTTGCGTGCCATTTCCGAAAGGTCGCGGTCGATGATATCGCCGATATGTTCGAGATTGATGGCGTAGGACAGGATTTCGCGCATGCGGGCATTTTCGTCCTTGCTGAGCTCGGTGCGGCCGAGGCGGGCGAAATAGAGCTTCAGATCGGTCAGCGCTGCGTCGACGCGGTCGTCGAGCTTGGAGATGTCGCGCCCGGCATCAGGGTCGTCAACCAGCAGAGAGCGCAGGTTCAGTTCCATCATCAGCGCCACCTTGTCGCCGATGCGCAGCACTTCGCGTGCCGCGCCGCCGAGGGCGAGAGCAGGGGTTTCAAGCGCCGCGTCGTCCAGATAGGAGGTCTCGCCGCGCTCCGTGGCGGGGTCGGGCCACAGCAGCCGGCAGAGGCGGTCGAGCGGGCCGAGCAGCGGCAGGAACAGCGCGAGCAGGATGGCGTTGAAGGCCAGATGCGCGGCGATGGTGAGCCGGGCGTCCGGCGGCATCAGGTTGGCGAGATATGGTCCGGCAATGCCGGCTGTCGCCAGCACCAGCAGCGCGCCGATGCCGCGCACCGCCAGATTGCCGCGCACAAGCCGCCGCGCCTTGGGTCCATCGCCGGCAACCGCCAGGCAGGGCGGCACCGCGCCGCCGAGATTGGCGCCTGCCACCAGCACCAGCACCAGCGCGGGCGTGACCGCGCCGCTCTGGGCGAGCATCGAGATGAACAGCACGACGGCGAGGCTGGAGGATGAGGCGAAGGCGAGCACGGCGGCAAGCAACAGGCCGAAGATCAGCCCCTGATCGAGCGCGGACAGGATCGCGCCGGTCACCTCCGCCTCGCGCAGCGGTTCCGTGGCGGCGCCGAGCAGTTCCAGCGCCAGCAGCATCAGACCCAGGCCGATCAGCGCCTTGCCGATGCCGCGCCCGCGCGCCAGCCGGCTGCGGCCATGGGTCACGACGCCGCACAGAATGAGCGCCGGAGCCAGCCAGTGCAGATCGCGCACCAGGATCGCGGCGGTGAGCGCGGTGCCGAGATTGGCGCCCAAAAGCACCGCCTGCGCCATGCGCGGCGCAATGATGTTGCGGGACACGAAGGAGCCAGCAATCACCGCTGTCGCGGTCGAGGATTGCACCGCGATGGTGACGAACATGCCGGAGACGGCCGCGAAAATCCGGTTGCCGGTGCCCTTCGCAATGCCCTGCCGGAGCGAGGCGCCGAAGCCCGACAATATCCCCGACTTGATCATGCGCAGCGCCCAGAGAACCAGCGCGCCCGCGCCGAGAAGATCGATGAGAAGGATGGTCGAGTTCATGCCGCGCCTCCGCGTCGTTTCGCAGGCGGCGTGCCGCTGTCAGCTTTTGCTTGAGCGGCGCGGGGCAAGGCATTACGGTGATGAATGAACATGAGTGCAGATATTTTCAAAGGTTGTGCATGACCGGATCGACGACGCCGCGCGCGGACAGGGTTTCCTACGTCAGCGCCAACGAGGTGGCGGAACGCGCCGGGGTCTCCCGCTCGGCTGTGTCGCGCACCTTTTCCGGCGCCGGCAGCGTTGCCCCGGCCACGCGGCGCAAGGTGCTGAAAGCGGCGGAGGAACTGGGCTATCATGCTAATCTCCTTGCGCGTGGTCTGGTCGGCGAGCCCTCCCGGATCGTGTGCCTGATCGCAGCCGATGTCGGTCAGCCTTATCATAGTGCGATGATCGACAAGGTCACCCGCCAGCTTCAACTTCACGGCAAGGTGGCGATGATGATCAATACCGCCGGCGACGATGATAGCGTCAGCCAGGCGCTGAGGCAAAGTTTGCACTTCCGTGCAGAGGCTTCGGTCGTGCTCAGCGGGTCGCCGCCGGCGAAACTGGTGCAGAGCTGTCTTTCCAACGGCCAGCGCGTGGTGCTGGTCAACCGCGACGACGATGCCGAGGGCGCGGAGCGCATCCGCATCGACAACGCCACGGCGTGTCGCGAGGCCCTGGCGCTGCTCAGGCGGGCGGGCTGCACGCGTCTGGCCTGCGTGTCCTCGCAGGCGCGCACCTCGTCCATGACCACGCGCGAAAGCGCTTTTGCCGCGGCCGCCGCCGAGATCGGCGTCGAGATCGATGTCGTCCGGGTCGGTCCCACCAGCTATGACACCGGGCAGGAAGCGGCGCGCGTGCTGCTCGGGCGGTCCAACCCGCCCGACGGGGTGTTCTGCGTGACCGACCTGCTGGCCTTCGGCTTCATCGATGCCGCCCGCACCATATTCGGCGTCGAAATCCCGCGCGATCTTTGCGTGATCGGCTTCGACGATGTGCCGCAGGCGCGCTGGTCGGGCTATGAACTCACCACGTTCCGCCAGCCCATGGACGAGATGGTGGCGCGCATTGCCGAGATCCTGACGTCTGATACCAGCGGCAGCGACTCCGCCTTCGAGGCGCTGCCGGTCTGGCGCAAGACGGTGCGCATGGGATAGAGCGAGAGCGTCGCTAACGCATAGGCGTAGTCGCTCTAGCACGGCACGAAGGCCTCTCTCAGCCGCTCGAGCGCCGTCCTTTTCGCGTCATTTCCGGTCAGAAGTAGGCCGAGCGTGCGCAGGAAAACGGCGAGGATCGCGGCGTCGGAGCCTTCCGGAAAATCCATCCCGGCGCAGTTTTGCGCAAGTTCGGCATAAAGCGCGCGGCGCTCTTTCGATACGCCGGCCGCAGCGCCTCCGCCGGCCTCGCGCAAGCGATACCAGTCGACGAGGATATCGGCGAGGGCAATGTCGGGCAGCCCGGCTTGCGGGAGCGACAGAAGGTCGGCGATCTCGGGCAGGCGCGCGGACCGGGCCATGGCCTGCATCTGCGGCGGCCAGTCCTCCGGCAGGCGGCGCTGAAGCACGATGGCGCGGAAGTGGCGGTCGAGGAACTGGCGGTAATCCGCCGCGATCGGAACCGAGCTTGCCTGTCCCGTGCGGTCGGCCTCGGCCACATAGCGGGCGAACCAGGCGTCGAAACCGGGGGCGTCGCAAACGGCGCGGTCCGATATGTCCATGCCCCCGGAGCCGATCTCGAGGCACTTCCAGCCGGCCGGATAGGCGACGGTCGAGGGAACGGAGACGTTGACAAGCCCGGCTTCGGCGGCGGTGGCATCCACATGCCAGTGGCCGCTGAAATGGAGCGGAATGCCGGTGGCCGCTATGGCGGCGGCGACATCGGGCGTCGGCATCCGGCGCGCGCCGGCGCGCGAGCCGGGCAGGGTTTCGAGCGCCGCCGTCAGCCCACGAAAGATATCCGCGACGGGGTAGTGCGAAAAGGCGACGAGCCGTTTGTTTTCGGCTCTGGCCCGGCGGGCGACATCGCGCATCCAGTGGAGCAGATAGGGCTTGTGCCGCACCGTAGCGTTCCAGCCGTCCTTGCTGCAGTCGTCATGGCCGCCGTCCGTATTCGGCAGATAGACGTTGGCGTCGATGGAAAGTAGCCACAGCCCCTCGACCGGCTCGACCAGATAGGACATGTCGCTGATGAGGGCGCTCTCGCCGCCTTCAACGGCGGTCCGCGCCCTGCGATCCGCCATATCGGGCGATGTGCCGAAGGGCGTTTCCCAGTAGAGGTCTGACGGCTGGGGGCGATAGCCGAACTGGCCGGCATAGGGCAGGGTCTCGTCGTAACCGACCATGCGCATGCCGGGACAGGGACGCGCTTCCTTTCCGGGCGCAGCCCCTGGGGCAGCGTACACATCGACATTTCCGACCGGATCCACGAAATTCTTCGCCAGCGGCTTGCCGGTCATCGACCACTGGTCGTGGTTTCCGGGCGTGGCGAAGAAGCGGATGCCGTGACGCCGGCTGTAGTCTGCCAGAAGGTCCGAAACGGCCTGCCAGTTCGCGGGCTGGCCGTCATCCGTCAGATCGCCGGCGATGATGCAGAGCCTGATCCCCTCGGCGGCGACGGCATCGAGCGCCGCGCGAAACGCCGCCTCGCTTTCGTTGAAGATGCGCGTGGAATGCAGGCTGTCGGCAAGCGAGCGCACGAACGGCGCCTCGGCGGCGGCGCTGCCGAAGCGGACGTCATGCAGATGCGGATCGGCGAGGACGGCGATGCGGATCATCGCGGCTCCTTGTCCGCCTGTTCAGGATCGCGATGGTCGATCCGGTCGATCCAGGCGGATGCCTTGCGTGTGGCCTCGACCAGCATCGGCTTCGGCGCCTCGAACCATTCGTCGGGGCGCAGTTCGCGCCTTGTGCGGACATGGTCGAGCGCGATCTCAAGCGTCGGGTAGCGGTCGGGCATCTGCTTGTGCAGCAGCAGCGCCACCAGCGCCACCGAGCGGCTGCGCCCGCCCCGGCAGTTCACCAGTACGTTGCCGCGTTCGCGACGCGGATAGGAGGCGCGGTCGGGCAGGATCTGCGATAGCGCGCCGAGCAACTGGTAATAGCCGGCGAGCATCATCGTCTCGGCATTGCCGGCGCCATCGACGAGGCCGAGCTTGTAATAGCGGTAGGCCCCGTGGCCATAGGTCAGATGGCCCTCTTCCACCTCCGGATCGGGCGCGTCGACGAGGTTGATGTCGAGATTGACGGCACAGTTCACCACGGTCGTGATCTTGTGTTCGCGTAAAAGCGGCAGGTTCGACATGCCCTCGCGGCCGCCGACATAGACGGCGATGCCATAGGGCTCCAGCCGTTCCTCGATCAGGCTGATTTCGGGACGGTCATAGCGGGGCGATTTGGGCATCGGGCTGGCGTGGTTCATGCGATCATCCTTGCGCGATCTGTTTCGTTCGAAAGCGACGCCAGAGGAATGCCGGTCGCGGCGCTGACTTCTGCGGCCAGAGCCGGCACGACGGCCAGCACCGGGCCGCCCTGGCCGAGGCCATCTGCCGGCAGGTCGCTGACCCGCCCGCCTGCCTCCTCGACCAGAAGCAGGCCGGCGAGGCAATCCCAGGCATTCATGTGCAGCTCGGCATAACCGTCCGAGCGGCCATCGGCAACATAGGCAAGCCCCAGCGCCCCCGATGCGCTGCGGCGGACATTCGCGCCGTAATCGAGCAAGCGGTTCATGACAGTCAGATAATCCTTCTGCGGGCGGCGGTTGCTCCAGCCGAGCTCCAGGCAGGCGGCGGAGAAGCTGCGGGTTCCGGCGACATGGATCGGCCGGTCGTTGCAGGTTGCTCCCAAGCCGCGTCGGGCAAACCACAGCTCCTTCGTCGTGGGAGCGTAGATCGCGCCGATCTCGGTGATGCCGTCACGCACATAGGCGATCGAAATGCAGAAATGCGGGATGCCGCGGGCAAAGTTGGCGGTGCCGTCAATCGGGTCGACGACCCAGACCGAGCGGCCGGAGACCGCGCCGCCGGTTTCCTCGCCGAGGAATTCGTCTTCCGGCAGGGCTTCGGCGAGGCGCGCCTTCAGATGCGCCTCGACCGCTGCATCGGTCTCGGTCAGGAAGTCCTGCGATCCCTTCATCGCGATCTCTTCGGATTCGCGGCGGCGGAAACCGTCGAGCGCGATCCGACCGGCGCTTTGGGCAATGGAAAGGCACAGCTCGGCACGATCGATGATCTGCTTGTCTGCTGATTTGGCTGCTTGGCTCATGCAGGGGAGACTCCGTTCAAGAGGCGGCGCGCGGGCGCCAGTATTTTGATATGTGCGGGAGCGCGGAACGTCATAGCGCCGGGGCCATGGCGCTTGCGCGGCGGCGGGAATCGATGGCGTCGGCGACGCGGTCGAGCGTCGGAAAGCGGCCGCCGGGGCCGTGGGCGACGTAGCCGGGGCAATGATGAGCCGGCGCGCCGTCCGGCTGTTTGCCGAGCGTCAGCGGACGATAACTGCCCCCTGCGCGTTCCAGGATCAGGATCGCGGCGGTGACGTCCCAGGCGTTGACGCCGAAACCGGCCGCCGCATCCGCCCAGCCGGCCGCGACATGGCAGAGACTGAGCGCCGCGCTGCCGGGCCGGCGCAGGCACGAGAAGGCGGAGATCAGATCGCCGAGACCGGCGAGCGCCGCCTCGCGGCCTTCGAGGCGGAAATCGCGCTGGACCGGATAGCCGGTGATCAGAGTCGCCCGCGCCTCGTCGCGGGCTTGCGGGCAACTGAGCGGCGCGCCGTTGACAAAGGCGCCGTCGCTGTCTGCGGAAAACATCGTGTCGGACATCGGATCGTAGACAGCGCCGGCGACGATCTTCCCATCGACCACGGCCCCGATCGAGACGCACCAGAAGGCAAGGCCCGCGGCGAAATTCGAGGTGCCGTCGATCGGATCGACGAACCACTTGACCGGCCCCTTGCCGATCTCGCCGCCTTCCTCGCCGACAATGGCCGACTGCGGGACTTCTGCCAGCAGATGCTCGCGGATTGTTGCCTCGGTGCGCTTGTCATGCACCGTCACCGGATCGTGCAGGTCGACCTTGTAGTCCACGGCCATGTCGGCGCGAAACACCTGGGTCAGCGGTGTTCCGGCCGCGCGCGCCACGGTTTCGGCGACGTCGCGCAGGCGGGCGGGGGAGGGGATCGCGGTTTCGGCGATGGCGGTCATCGTGTTTGGTCCTTCATTATCCTGTCCCCGGGCCTTTTCAAGGCCCGGGGTTTCGCGGCTTGGGAGATCAGCGGCTGTAGTGGATGCGCCAGAAATCTTGCCAGTCTTGGCGGGTGTCCCAGTCTTCCAGGCCGGTCGTGGAATCGTAGGCCTGCAGGTTGTCCCAGAGGTCGACGATGCCGGACGGCTCGTCCGCGGGCATCGCGATCGTGGTGTTGGTCGGCACCTTGCCGTCAACCATCTGCGGCCCGATGCCTTCCTCGGTCAGGACGTAATGCACGAACAGCTTGGCCGCGTTCGGGCTGTCGGTGCCGGTCGCGATCAGCGCCAGCTTGGAATAGGTCCAGCCGACCCAGGGCTCCAATGTGTCGCAAATGGCCATCGCGTAGCCCTTGTCCGCGACGTCGCGGAACTTGGCGGAAGACATCAGTCCGATGAACGGCTTGTCCTGACCGGGCGCGCCGACGGCGGCGGAGGTGTTGTCGTCGCCTTCGGTCACCAGCGGCGCGTTTGCGCCGATTGCCGCGACCCAGGCCTTGGTGGCGCTGTCGAACTCGGTTTCGAGCGGCTTGCCGTAGTGTGCCTCGTAGGCGGCCCGGATCTCGTCGTCGTGATGGCTTTCCATCTGGCTGAACCAGTCGGTGTAGCTCGACTTCGAAAGCGGGTCGATCATGGCGAAGTGACGGTTCCATTCCGGGTCCGTCAGCGCCCAGATATTGTCCACCGGGCAGGCATCATAGACCTCGGTATTATAGGCGAAGACGTTGGCATTCGTGGTCGCGGTCAGCGGGTCCTGGTAGCTCGCCGGAATCACATCGGCCATGTCGGGCGGCAGGTAGCTGTAGACGAAGTCTTCGGGAATGAGCTGGGCCAGCGCCGCCGGCGCGTCGGTGATCATCAGAACGTCGCCCTGAACGTTGCCGGCCTGCGATTCCCGGATCACCATTTCGAGCTGCGAGGTCGCGCTGACCTTCTGGCCGATGGCATCGATGCCGTACTTGTCGGAGAAGGCCTCGGCCATCTCGACGATCTTGCCGGTGCTGTCATAGACGGTGAGCTGTGGTTCGCCCTTTGCCGCCTCGACCAGCGCATCGAGGTTGAAATCCTGTGCAAGGGCCGGCGTTGCTAACGCGGCGGCGAGTGCCAGGGCGGTCATGCTCGTTTGCATCTGGGTCAATCTCTTCATTTCGGGTCTCCTCCCCTTGTGATGGCCGGGCGGCGGGGCGCCCGGCCGTTTTGTCTATCGGCTGTAGTTCAGGCGCCAGAAATCCTGCCAGTCCTGCCGGGTGTCGTAGTCCTCGGCGGCGGTGGAAAGGTCGTAGGTCAGCAACTGGTCCCAGGCGGCGCCGATGCCCGAGGGCTCGTCGTCAGGCAGGCTGACTGTGGTGTTGGCGGACTTCTTGCCGTCATCGGCCTGCGGAGCAATGCCTTCGGCCGTCATCACGTAGTGGATGAAGAGCTTCGCAGCGTTCGGGCTGTCGGTACCGGTGGCGATCAGGCCGACGCCGGCATTGGTGAAGCCGAGCCAGGGCTCAATGCCCTTGCAGAGGCCGAGCTTGTAGTCGGAATCCGCATTGTCGCGGTACTTGGCTGAACTCATCAGGCCCATGAAACCTTCCTTCTGGCCGGGCGCGCCCACTGCCTCCGCCGCGTTGCTGTCGGAACTGCCCAGAAGCGGCGCGTTGGCCGCCAGCATGGCGACCCACTGCTCGGTCGCGCTTTGCTCTGAGGTGTCGATCGGCTTGCCGAAGAAGTCCTCATAGGCGGCGGCGAGCGCGTCATTGCCATGGGATTCCATCTGGTTGAACCAGTCGGTGTAGACCGACTTGTTCAGCGGGTCCTGCATGGCGACCTTGCCGTGCCATTCCGGCTGGGTCAGTTCCCAGACATTCGAGACCGGGCAGCTGTCGTAGAGCTCTGTATTGTAGGTCCAGACATTGGCCATGGTGACCACGACCAGCGGGTCCTGATAGCGCGCCTCGATCGCGTCGGCGAGGTCCGGCGGCACCCAGCTCATCGCGAAGTCGTTCGGCAGCAGTTCGGCGATCGCCGCCGGCGCGTCCGAAATGATCGAGACGTCGCCCTGCACGTTTCCGGCCATCGCCTCGCGCGCCATCATTTCGAGCTGGGCGTGGGCCTTGACCTTCTGGCCGCCCGCGTCGACGCCGTATTTCGCGGAAAAGTTCTCCGCCATGGTCACGATCTTGCCGGTGCTGTCGAACACGGTCAGTTGCGGCTCTCCCTTCGCCGCCTCGATCAGCACGTCGAGATCGAATTCCTCGGCCTGAACGCCTGTCGCCATCAGGCAAAGGGCGATCGCGCCACTGGCTTTCAACATCATCAGTCTCATGTCTTTCCTCTCCTCCCGTTGAAATGATTGCGGCCCGCTCCTCCTGCGGGCCGGCATTTATCGGCTGTAGTGGATGCGCCAGAAATCCTGCCAGTCCTGGCGCTTGTCGAAGTCTTCCGCCGCGGTGGCGGTGTCATAGACCATCAGTTCGTCCATGTAGTCGGCGACGCCCGATACCTCCTCTGGATTGGGCGGCACGGCGCTGTTGGACGAGACCTTGCCGTCGACCGACATCGGCGCGATGCCCTCTTCGCTGAGCAGGTAGTGGACGAACAGCTTCGCCGCGTTCGGGCTGTCGGTGCCGGAAGCCATCACGGCAAGGCCCGGATAGAGCCAGCCGGCAAAGGGCTGCATGCCGCCGCAGATGCCGAGCGCGGTTTCGCCGCTTTCATTGGAGCGGAACTTGGCGGTGGACATGATGCCGAAAAACGGTTCCGCCTGCCCGACCGCGCCCACGGCTTCAGCGACCGACGTGCTGTCGCCAAGAAGCGGCGCGTTCTCGCCATACATCCGCACCCATTGCTGGGTGGCGCTTTCCTTCGACCGATCGATCGGCTTGCCGAAATGCGCCTCGTAGGCTTCCGCCATGGCGTCGTCGTGATGGGTTTCGAGCTGGTTGAACCAGTCGGCGTAGTTGGGCTTCACCAGCGGGTCGAGCATGGCGACCTTGCCGTGCCATTCCGGCTCGGTCAGGGCCCAGATGTTGTCGACCGGACAGGTGTCATAAGCCTCCGTTGAATAGGCCCAGACATGCGGGTCCGAGACCACCACCAGCGGGTCCTGCTGGCCTTCTGGAATGTAGCCCGCGAGGTCTGGCGGCAGCCAGCTTGTGACGATGCCTTCCGGGATCAACTGCCCCATGATCGAGCCGACATCGGCGGCCACGCTCAGATCGCCGACAATGTTGCCGGCCTGATATTCGCGGATCATCAGGTCGATCTGATCGGCCTCATTCACCTTCTTGCCGGTGGCCTCCACGCCGTAGAGCGCGGTGAAGGCCTCGGCAGTGCGCACGATCTTGCCGGTGACCGCATAGACGGTGATCGGCGGCTCGGCCCGTGCGGCCTCGACAAGCGCGTCGAGATTGAACTCGCTCTCCTGGGCCTCAGCCGCACCGCCAAGCGCGACCCCGATGGCCAACGTCGCGAGCGCGGTGGCGGTTTTCAGTTTGATGGTCAAATGTTTCTCCTCCCTTTGAAACAGTGGTTTAAGCGGCGGCAGCGGCCAGAACCTCGTCCGCGGCGCGGATCCGGTCGCCCTTGGCGTCGAAGACGTTGAGCGCGCGCGCCGGAACGCGGAAGTGCATCCGGTCGCCTTCGCGCACGCCTGGCGCCACATGCGTGTTCATGAAGATCACCTCATTGCCGGTCTCGAGCTCGATGATCCAGCTTCCGCCGGTGGGCAGGATCGCGGCCACCCGCGCCGGCGCGCCGAAATCGCTGTCGGCGAGGTCGTCCTTGCCGGCGACCAGCGAAATCGCCTCGGGACGGATGCCGACGGAGCCGATGCCGGAAATCTCGGGATGGCGCCTGGCAAGAAAGCGCATCACGTTCTGGACCAGTTCGTCCTTGCGCTCGAAGTCGAGGATGTTGATCGGCGGCGAGCCGACGAATTCCGCGACGAAGCGGTTGGCGGGCCGCTCGTATATGTCGTCGGGCGTGCCGAGTTGCTGCAACGTGCCCTCGTTCATAACCGCGATCGTGTCGGCAAGCGTCATCGCCTCCCATTGGTCGTGGGTGACGAACACGATGGTGGTCGAGAACTGGGTGTGGATGCGCTTCAGCTCCGCCCGCATTTCAAGACGCAGCCGGGCGTCGAGGTTCGACAGCGGCTCGTCGAGCAGCAGGACGCTGGGGTTCACCGCCAGCATGCGGGCAAGCGCCACGCGCTGCTGCTGGCCGCCGGAAAGCTGGGAGGGATAGCGTTTGCCGTATTTGCCGATGCCGAGCGCCTCCATCACCTCGGCGGTGCGCTTCTGGCGCTCGGCCTTGGCGACCTTGCGCAGCTTGAGGCCGAACTCGACAT
>NZ_DEPM01000006.1:0-172 GCF_002358775.1 Martelella sp. UBA3392 | reverse complement strand
GCTTGAGGCCGAACTCGACATTCTGCTCGATGGTCAGGTGCGGCCACAGCGCGTAGCTCTGGAACACCAGCCCCATGCCGCGCTTTTCGGGCGCGATGAAGGTGGCGGTCTCGGGGCAGTCGACGACGCGATCGCCTACGGCCAGTTCGCCGCTGGACAGGTTCTCCAGCCC
>NZ_DEPM01000153.1:0-7757 GCF_002358775.1 Martelella sp. UBA3392 | reverse complement strand
AACTGGGTGAAAGAATTGACGACGGCGATGATCGGCTTGCCGAAATCACCATCCTTCATGCCGGTTGCGCGCCAGAGACCGCGCGCGCCGGCCATGTTTCGACCATGGGTCGTCGTTCTTGAACGATAGGCAGGCATGGGGCTTCCTTTCTTAAATCCGGCGTTCAGCACATATGACCGATCCGGTCCTCCTCAATGTGCTCCCTGCATCACAGGCAGGCATCGCCGCTTGTGATGGTGGTAACCCATATCGGACGGGCTGTCACTATCGGTTGGCGGCAAAACGGTACTCTCCGGTACGGTTAGTCAGAAAACCGGTGTTTTCGCCCTAAGCAATCGCTTACGCGGGCCCGGCTCAGCCATAAGCAGATGGACGGGGAGGCTTTCGAGCAGCAGATCGGGGTTGTTGCGCTCCACTTCCGGCGCGCCTTCCCAAGAAAGGAAATTATCATGATCCGTTCCATGGTTCTCGCGGTCTCGCTCATTGCTGCCCCAGTCGCCGCCTTCGCAATGCCCGCCGTCGGCGATATCGTCGGCACCAACCCGACGGATGCCGCCGCCGCACTGCAAAAGGCAGGCTGCGATCTCAAGGGCTTCGAAGCCGAGGGCGGCATGATCGAGGCGAAGTGCTATGATGAAAACAACAAGATGCACGAAGTCTACATCAACCCGAAGACCGGCGCGATCGCCAGAATCTCCGGGAAGGACTGAAATGTCCGCCGGTAGACAAACAGGGACCGGGGCAGCGATTGCCCCGCCCGACCCGTGGGACCCGGTGGTGCGCCTCAGTCACTGGCTGATCGCCGCCGCCGTCATCATCAACGGCCTGATTTCAGAGCCGGGCGGAACCCTTCATATCTGGATCGGCTGGATCGCGATGGCTGTGCTGGTCATTCGCCTGGTCTGGGGGTTCATCGGCCCAAGGGAAGCCCGGTTCAACTCCTTCCTTCCTGATCCGCGCGCGGCGGTCTCGCATCTCTTCTCGCTGGTGCGCGGCAAGCCGAAGGAATATCCCTCGCACAACCCGGCCGGCGCGATCATGGTCTATGCGCTCTGGGCCTGTCTTGCCACGGTGATCGCGACGGGGCTGATCATGACCGACGCGAAAACACCAATCACCATCGCACAGGAGCGCGCCGCAGTTGAACAGGGCGACTGGTCCATACTTGCGGGAGACAGCAAAGGCGACGAGGCCTCCGGGACCTCGGGCGAGATCGTTAAAGCAATCCACGAGACAGCGGCCAATCTCATGCTAATATTGGCACTCGTTCATGTCGCAGGCGTTGCGGCCGAAAGCTATGCGCTCCGGAGAAATCTTGTGCGCCCGATGATCAAGGGTCCCCCGCGTTGACGAAAACCCGAAAAACGACACGGCAAGGGCGGTCGCAGTCGGTCGCCCTTGCCATCTTCATGATGCTGCAGAGCGTGGCGGCGCTGTTCTTCGTCGCCGATGCCGTTCGGGACCTTGCGGACGCCCCGGTGAATGCCGAGTCGGTCATCGAGGCGTTGACGGCGTTCGTTCTCGTGCTTGGCATCTTCATGGCCGGCTGGCAGCTTCGGCTGACACTTGAACGCATGGCAGCCCAAGGGCGCGCGCTCGATATCGCCCGCGGCGATTTCGTCCGCATCATCGAAACGCAATTCGATGTCTGGGGACTGACGGCGGCGGAGCGGGAGGTTGGCATGCTCGCCCTGAAGGGCATCGATCTGGCGGAAATCGCGCGCCTTCGGGGATCGGCCCAGGGCACGGTGCGCGCCCAGATGACCCGGATCTATGCCAAGGCCGGCGTTTCCGGCCGCGCGCAGTTTGCGGCATGGTTTGTCGAGGAGCTTCTGGGAGACGGCATTTCGCCGCCCGAGGCGGGTGAAAAACAACAATCGACTTGAGCCGCAGGCACAGCCCTTGCCGGGCAATCCCGCCCCGGCCTCACGCCCGATACACAAAAATGTGGTCGGAAAGTTTCTTGTGAAAGCTGAAACTATCGACGATCTTCCAACGTAACAGTTCATGACGAACATTACGGGAGACATTTCGATGTCCGCTTACAAGCCGCCGCATATCCCCGCATCCCAGATCACGCCGGAGCATATCTACCTTAAGCGCCGCACCCTTCTGGCAGGCCTTGCGGCGGGCGCCACCTTTGCCGCCGCTCCCGGAGCCTTCGCCGCCGGCGAGGAACTCACGCAGGGCGAAGCGCTGAAAACGGTGAAGGGCCCGATCCCCGCCCCCGCCGACCGCAAGGTGACGAGCTACGAGGACATCACCCACTACAACAATTTCTACGAGTTCGGGACCGGCAAGGAAGACCCCTACCGCAATTCCGGCGATTTCCAGCCCTATCCCTGGACCTTCGAGATCGACGGCATGGTGCAGAAGCCCCAGCGGGTCGACATCGATACCCTGCTGACCAAGTTTCCGCTGGAGGACCGCACCTACCGGATGCGCTGCGTGGAAGCATGGTCGATGGTGATCCCCTGGGTCGGCATTCCGCTGAAGTCGATCCTCGATATGGCGGAGCCCACCGGCTCGGCGAAATATGTCGCCTTCCAGACCGTGGTGCGCCCCGATCAGATGCCGAGTCAGCGCGGCTTCGGCCAGCCGATGCCCTGGCCCTATGTCGAGGGGCTCCGCCTCGACGAGGCCAACCACCCGCTGACCATCATCGCCGTCGGGCTTTACGGCAAGACGCTTCTGAACCAGTCCGGCGCGCCGATGCGCCTCGTGGTGCCGTGGAAATACGGCTTCAAGGGCATCAAGTCGATCGTCAGAATGACGCTGACCGACAAGCAGCCGCCCAATAGCTGGAACCTGCTTCAGTCAAACGAATACGGCTTCTATGCCAATGTGAACCCCGACGTGCCGCATCCGCGCTGGAGCCAGGCCTCCGAACGCGTGATCGGCGAAGGCGGCGGCTTCTTCGGCGGCGAGCGGATTCCGACGTTGATGTTCAACGGATATGGCGATGAGGTGGCGAGCCTTTACAAGGGCATGGACCTCAAGGCCAACTATTGAGCATCCGCCCATGACCGATATAACCGCCAGAAAACGCCCCGTCGCCAAAACCCAGTGGTGGCGCCCGGCTTCCGTCTGGGCGCTTTATGCGCTCGGTCTGGCGCCGGCCGTCTGGTATTTTTATCTCGGCGCGACCAACCAGCTTGGCGTCGACCCGGTCAAGACCTTCGAGCATGTTCTTGGCATCTGGGCGCTGCGGTTCATCCTCGCGACGCTCTGCATCACGCCGCTGCGCGATCTCGCGGACATCAACCTGATGCGCTACCGCCGGGCGCTGGGCCTGCTCGGCTTCTATTACGTCTGCTTCCACTTCCTGGTCTATCTCGTGCTCGACCAGCGCATGGACGTTTCCATGGTGATCGAGGATGTCATCAAGCGGCCCTTCATCACCTTCGGCATGATGGCCCTCGTCATGCTGATCCCGCTCGCCGTCACCTCCAACAACTGGTCGATCCGCACGCTGAAAAGGGGCTGGATCCTGATCCATTCCTTCATCTACGAGATCACCGCGCTCGCCACCCTCCACTTCGCCATGTCGCGCAAGGTCATCGGCCCGGAGATCATGCTCTACATCGCGATCGCCGTGCTGCTGCTCGGCTACCGCTTCGCGCGGCCCGCGATCATGGAACGCAGGCGCGCGAGGAAGAAGGCGGCGCGGATGCAGAAGGGCGCGAAATAGCGCGCCGCTCACAGCCGGGTGGCGGGATAACGCGCGCCGCCAAATCCAGGCCATAATATCGCCCCTCCCCTCGGTAAACGTGCCAGCGATATGAAAGCGCGAGGGGACATGACGGATTTCGCGACAACCATAAAACCATGGTCGCCCGACCGGTGGCTGACCGATATCGCGCCAAATCCGGCGCTCAGGGGTTTTCGCCGCTTCTGCGTGGAGTTCCTGTTCTTCGGCCTCAAGGAGGCGCGCGCCTGCCTGTTTGCGGGCCTGTTCTTCATCGCGATCTTTGCCGTGCCGCGCGCTGGTCTCGCCGGCATTCCGCGCTATGATCTCTTGCTGATCATCGCGCTTGCCATCCAGTTCGCGATGATCAGGTTCGGGCTGGAGACGATGGACGAATTCAGGGCGATCTGCCTGTTTCACGTCGTCGGCTTTGCGCTCGAGGCGTTCAAGACATCGGGGGCGATCCAGTCCTGGGCCTATCCGGACTTCGCCTATACCAAGCTTCTCGGCGTGCCGCTGTTTGCCGGCTTCATGTATGCCGCCGTCGGCAGCTATATCATTCAGACCTGGCGCATCCTCGATGTCCGCATCATCCACCATCCGCCCTACTGGATGGCGACGCTGGTGGCGCTGGCGATCTACCTCAACTTCTTCACCCACCACTATATCGGCGACTATCGCTGGTATATCGCAGCGCTCGCCATCGGCCTCTATGCCCGCGCCACGGTGATCTTCCGTCCCTATGATCGCGACCGCAAGATGCCGATGCTGCTCGCCTTCGTGCTGATCGGCTTCTTCATCTGGCTCGCCGAAAACATCTCGACCTTCTTCTCGGTCTGGCAATACCCGGATCAGCTCGGCGCGTGGTCGACCGTCCACATCGGCAAATGGAGTTCCTGGACGCTGGTCATCATCATGACCTTCACCATCGTCGCCTTTCTGAAGCATATCCGTGCGACGATCCACATTCCGAAATAACGTCTGGCGTGGCGCGTTACCTTCCCCTGGTTCTTCTCTCCGTCATTCTGACCTTGAGCCGGGGTGATGAATGAAAGGATGTTACGTCCGGTCTGGCCGCAGGTTCTATTGGTTTAAGAACCAGTTTCCGTTCCGCATACGCTGTTGATCCCGCCCCATGGTTATCCGAATGAGGTTTGACACCGCACCATGGCCTTCTGCGTCTTCCAAATTCAGCAACCGCTCCACTTCTGCGACAGCTCCAAACAGGACGAGATCAAAATGCCTGTCAGTCTTGGGGGCAAAAGCAGGACTTTGCATTTGGTATCGCCGATGAAGTATCGCGAACAAGAAGTAATACCGTTCTTCGTCAGCCTCGAGGACCGCGAGTTGATCTGCTGTGATAACAAACGTGAACATTAATGACCGAAAGCCACTTTCCACGGGCAGGTGATACGTCATTTGATCACCTCGTGCTGTCACGAAGGGCTCATATGGCTTACGCTTGAGAACGGTTGTCTCTGTCGTCATGATTCAGGTTCCACAGTGCAGGCAAACCGGACGGATGTGACAAACCGGAACCAAATCCGGCCCCAACTAACGAAAAAAAGCCGGGCGCTCTCGCACCCGGCTTTTCAACTTATATCAACTGAAAGCGCTGCTTACGCGGCTTCCATTTCCGAATCGGCTTCGGCGGCCACGCGGGCCTTGTCTTCGGCGCCCTTGGCGTCGACGTCGCGGTCAACGAATTCGATGACGGCGATCGGGGCGTTGTCGCCGTGGCGGAAGCCGGCCTTCATGATCCGGGTGTAGCCACCATTGCGGTCGACGTAGCGCGAGGCCAGAACGTCGAACAGCTTCTTGACGGCGTCGACGTCCTTGATCTGCGAGATCGCCTGACGGCGGGCATGCAGATCGCCGCGCTTGCCGAGCGTGATCAGCTTTTCGACGATCGGACGGATTTCCTTGGCCTTGGGCAGCGTCGTGACAATCTGCTCATGAACGATGAGCGAGACGGCCATGTTGGCAAACATCGCCTTGCGATGGCTTGCCGTTCTGTTCAGCTTGCGGCCTGCACTTTTATGGCGCATTGCTATTCTCCTTCACTTGCAGGCATCTACCTGCAGTATGACGTGTTAGTACTGATCCTCGTACCGCTTGGCGAGGTCGTCGATATTTTCCGGCGGCCAGGCCGGCACTTCCATGCCCAGGTGCAGGCCCATGGAGGCCAGCACTTCCTTGATCTCGTTCAGCGACTTGCGGCCGAAATTCGGGGTCCGCAGCATTTCCGCTTCCGTCTTCTGGATGAGATCGCCGATGTAAACGATGTTGTCGTTCTTCAGGCAGTTGGCCGAACGGACCGAAAGCTCTAGTTCGTCGACCTTCTTGAGAAGGGCCGGGTTGAAGGCGAGTTCGGTGACATCGTCTTCCTCGGTATCCTTCTGCGGCTCTTCGAAATTGACGAAGACCGAAAGCTGATCCTGCAGGATGCGGGCGGCAAATGCGACCGAATCCTCGCCGGTGACCGAACCATCGGTTTCGATGGTCATCAGCAGCTTGTCATAGTCGAGAACCTGGCCCTCGCGGGTGTTCTCAACCTTGTAGGAGACCTTGCGGATCGGCGAATAGAGGCTGTCGACCGGGATCAGGCCGATCGGCGCGTCTTCGGCGCGATTGCGCTCGGCCGGGACGTAGCCCTTGCCGTTGTTGACGGTGAATTCCATGCGGATTTCAGCGCCTTCATCCAGCGTGCAGAGCACCAGATCGGGGTTCAGGATCTCGATATCGCCAACCGTCTGAATGTCGCCGGCGGTGACAACGCCCGGGCCCTGCTTGCGCACGACCATGCGTTTTGCCTCGTCGCCTTCCATGCGGATGGCGATTTCCTTGATGTTCAGGACGATGTCGGTGACATCTTCGCGAACGCCGGGGATCGACGAGAATTCATGCAGAACGCCATCGATCTGAACCGCGGTCACGGCAGCGCCGCGCAGCGAGGACAGAAGGATGCGGCGCAGCGCATTGCCGAGTGTCAGGCCGAAGCCGCGTTCCAGCGGCTCGGCGACGAGCGTCGCCTTCTTCGGGCCGCTCGAGGTGAATTCCACCTTCGACGGCTTGATCAGTTCCTGCCAGTTTTTCTGTATCATGATTTCTACCTTTCGTTCGCCGCACTATCCAATCGTGACGGCCGACCTTCGTAGAACCGGGACCTCTTGCGAGACCACCGGAGCAAATTGACAGATGATTAGACGCGACGCTTCTTGCGCGGACGGCAGCCATTGTGCGGGATCGGCGTCACATCGCGGATCGAAGTGATGACGAAACCGGCTGCCTGGAGCGCGCGCAGAGCCGATTCACGACCGGAACCGGGACCGCAGACTTCGACTTCCAGCGACTTCATGCCGTGTTCCTGAGCCTTCTTGGCGCAGTCTTCGGCGGCGATCTGGGCAGCGAACGGCGTCGACTTGCGCGAGCCCTTGAAGCCCTTGGCGCCAGCGGACGACCAGGCAATCGCGTTGCCCTGAGCGTCGGTGATGGTGATCATCGTGTTGTTGAACGAGGAGTTCACGTGGGCAACGCCCGACGAAATATTCTTACGTTCGCGACGGCGAACGCGGGTGGCTTCCTTGGCCATGGTATTCCTTTCGTTGATCTCGACACCGCCGTAACGCCAGCGGCTCCACCGGGAAAGTTTCGCCTTGGACGAAAACCCTCCTGATCCGTTTCATCGCGGCGGCACTCCCGCCTCACCGCAAACCGGCCCCTTGAAGGCCCAGCCATCTACGCAGAAAGCCGGCGCAAACCCGCCGGCTCTTTCCGGAACGAAATGTCCCGTAAAACTTACTTCTTCTTGCCTGCAATCGCCTTTGCCGGGCCCTTGCGGGTGCGGGCATTGGTGTGCGTGCGCTGGCCGCGAACCGGCAGGCCGCGACGATGACGCAGACCACGGTAGCAGCCGAGGTCCATCAGGCGCTTGATGTTCATGGAGTTCTCGCGACGCAAGTCGCCTTCAACCATGTAATCGCGATCGATCGCTTCGCGGATCTGAAGGACTTCAGCGTCCGTCAGCTCATGCACGCGGCGTTCAGCCGGGATGGAAGCCTTTTCGCAG
>NZ_DEPM01000139.1:596-9431 GCF_002358775.1 Martelella sp. UBA3392 | reverse complement strand
GCCGAAGCCCTCGAAAGGATGATCACCGACAAGGCGCTTCACGCCGAAATGGCGGCGGCGGCCCGGCGCGCGGGCGAAAGGTTGCCGGGATGGGATGATACGGCGCGTACCATTTCCGAGGCACTGGAGGCGATCGCATGAGCGGCTTTGAAACCGAATGGCTGACGCTGCGCGAACCGGCGGACAAAGCCGCCCGCGCCCCGGCTCTGATCGACAAGCTGTCGCGCTATCTGCAGGCCATGCCGGCGCCGGCGATTGTCGATATCGGCTGCGGCACGGGCTCGACATGGCGCAGTCTGAAAAGCCATGTGCCGGAAGGCACAAGCTGGCTGCTGCTTGACCATGACCCGCTTCTGCTCGAGCAGGCGGAGAACACTATCGGTGGCGAGGCGGCGGTCGCCTTCCGTCAGTTCGACCTCAACCACCTTGAGCAATTGCCGCTGGAAGGCGTTTCGGTGGTGACGGCCTCGGCCCTGTTCGATCTGGTTTCGGAAGACTTCTGTGTAGCTTTCAGTGATCGAATCGTCGCTCAAGGCTGCGGTCTTTATGCGGCGCTGAACTATGACGGCATCATACGCTGGACGCATCGTCATCCGCTCGATGACGATATGGTCGAGGCCTTCAACCGCCACCAGAAGACCGACAAGGGCTTCGGCACGGCGCTCGGGCCCGGGGCAAGCCCCTGTCTGCATCTTTTGCTGGAAGACGGAGGATACCAGGTCGATGTGATGAAGAGCCCATGGTTGCTGGACGGAAAGGACGCGGCGCTGCAGAAGGCCTTTCTGTCAGGATTTCGTCGGCCCTTGCTGGAAATGTCGATGCATGGCGAGACCGAGATCGAGGACTGGCTTGCCTTCCGCCTCTCCGCCATCGCCGCGCCGGAAAGCCGATGTGAGGTCGGTCACACTGATCTCATTGCCCTGCCGGTCTGACAATTGGCTTGAGCGGGCAATCGAACAGGATGTCGCTCCCCAGACTGTAGATCTGGGCCTCTGGCCGGAGCGCGCTCGAAAGGCGCTCGACCGGGGAGAGGGAAATTCCGCTCGGACCCGATCCGATGATCAGCGGCGAAACGGCGACATGCAGCCGGTCCACCAACCCGGCCTCGATGAAGCGGGCAATCGTGCGCGCGCCGCCCTCGACCAGCACGCGCCGCAGGCCGAGTCCGTAAAGCGCCGTCAGCATCTCCTGCGGCGAAAGCCCGTTTCTCTCGGGGCGAAGCCGGATGATTTCGGCATTCGGAAGATCGTTGCGACGGGCCTCGGCGCTCTGGAAAACGATGACCCGCGCGCCGCCGTCTTGGAACAGACCTTCCGGTCCGCTCAGCCGCGCATGGCAATCGATGACCACGCGCACCGGGTCGGGCCCGTCGACGAGGCGCACCGAGAGGCGCGGATCGTCGCAACTGACGGTGTTCTCCCCGACAATCACGGCATCGACCAGTGCGCGACATCGATGCAGGTGCGCCAGCCCCTCTGGCCCCGAAATATCGCGCGCGTCGCCCGAAGGCGTCGCCACGCGCCCGTCCAGCGACTGGCCGACCTGCGCCAGAACGAATCGCCCCGAGGCGGCGATGGGCCCGTAGAGCGTGCCTTCGGGCCCCGGCGGCGGCGCGCTGCCTTCGCGCACTGCAAGGAGCTGCCGCCAGGTTTCGTCGCTCATATTGATCGGGTTTACTGTCACGGCGTCCTTTGGGTGCTTGTCAGCTTGCAAACAGCGCCTTGATGCCGCGCATCGGCTGCACGCCCTCGCGCATGGCGAACTGGCGCAGCGGCGGCACGGCGGAGAGCACGTAGAGCCCGGCCGAGCGCGCGAGCTGTGCCGGCAGGAAATCGGCCAGAAGCGAGCGGTTCAGAAGGTCCACGCTTGCCGTCCGGCTCCAGACATCGGACTTGCGCAGGAAGTCGTAACGCTCGCCGGTGCTCGACGAGATGGTCGAGCCGTCAATGCCGTCCAGCATGCGGGAAAGCCGCATGATGTCGCGCAGGCTGAGGTTCAGCCCCTGCGCGCCGATCGGCGGGAAGGCATGCGCGGCCTCGCCGACAAGCGTTATCCGGCCCTTGCCGAAACGGTTTGCAACCAGCGAGGAGAGCGGCCACTTCTGCACCGAGCCGTCGATCTTCACCGCGCCCAGCAGGAATTGCATGCGCTCCTCGATCGCCGCGGCGATTTCCTCCGGCGGTCGTTCAACCATAGCCTCCGCGTCGGCCGATGCCATGACCCAGACGAGGCTCGAACGGTTGGCCTCCGGCAGCGGCACCTGGGTGAAGGGACCGCCGCGGGTGTGGAATTCGGTCGAGATATCGCCGTGCGGCAGGCCGTGCTCGAAATTCAGGACGACGGCGGACTGTTTGTAAGTCCATTGGCGGGTGCCGATATCCGCACTCTCGCGCACTTTGGACTTGCGGCCATCGGCGCCGACGACCAGCTCTGCATCGAGGCTTTCACCGGAGGCGAGCGTGATCGCGACCGCATCCTTGCCGATGTCGATATCGCTTGCCGCTTCCTTGAAGTGCGTGATGTTAGCCTCGTTCTCGACGGCTTGCGAAAGCTTTTCGACCAGTACCGTGTTCGGAATATTGTAGCCGAAGGCCTCCAGATCGATCTCGGCGGAGCGGAAGCTGACGGTCGGCGCGCGCAGCAGGCGGCCAGTGCCATCGATAATCCGCATGGTCTTGAGCGGGGCCGCCCCGGGCTTGATATCCTTCCACAGGCCCAGCCGGTTGATGAAGGCGATGGAGTGGTCCATGAGCGCGGTGGTGCGGTGGTCGCCGCCGCTTTGGGCGGGCGCCACCAGGGCGACGTCGCGTCCTGCACGCGCCAGCGCCAGAGCCGTAATCATACCGGCGGGTCCGCCGCCGATCACTGCAATTTCATGCACCGCCATAATCGAGCCTCGTCATTTGTTGTGATACCGATATAATGCGGCAAGGCTGTTTCTGCTGCGAAAAATTCTGGAAAGCCAAGATTTTTTTCGCAGGAAGCATCGATCTGGTGCATTCTGGACTGAAATTCGGTAGGCATGCCGGATCGTCCGGCGGAACAGGCCGGCAACGCACGACGCAGCAAACGGATATCGAATGGGATTGTTCAGTCAGCGAAAAGTGCCATACGCGGAAATCCGGGCGTTTTCCGTCCATATCCTGACGGCCTCGGGCTCGTTCCTGGCCTTTCTCGGGGTCGTGGCCGCCGCCGAGGGGCGATTCGTCTCGATGTTCTGGTGGCTCGGGCTGGCGCTGCTTGTCGACGGCATCGATGGCCCGATCGCGCGGCGCCTGAGGGTTTCCGAAGTGCTGCCGAGCTGGTCCGGCGTCATGCTCGACAACATCATCGACTATGTCACCTATGTCCTGCTTCCGGCCTTTGCGCTCTATCAGTCGCACATGATCGGGGAGCCGCTGTCCTTCGTTGCCGCCGCGCTGATCGTGGTTTCCAGCGCGATCTATTACGCCGACAGCGGCATGAAGACCGGCGAGAACTTCTTCTCGGGCTTTCCGGTGGTCTGGAACATGGTGGTGTTCTCGTTTTTCGTCATTCAGCCGTCATCGCTCGTGGCGATGGCGATCGTGCTTTTGTCGGTGGGGCTCACCTTCGCCCCTGTGCAGTTCCTGCATCCCGTCCGCGTCAAACGCCTGAGACCGCTCAATCTGATCGTCTTCGGCATCTGGTGCGCAACCGGGTTCTATGCGCTGATTGCGTCCTTCGACGCGCCGAAACTGATCGAGGCGCTGTTCGTCGCCAGCGGCATCTATCTCTATGTCATCGGCGCGGTGTTGCAGTTCCTGCCCAAGCTGGGCGCGCGGGCCGCGGAAACGCGCGCCGAATTCTGAGCGAAGAATCTGTTTGCGGAGCGGCCAAAACCGTTGCGCATCGACCGGGGTTTGTGCTTCATTTATACGCAGGGCAGGGGAAGTCCTAATTTTTAGTCAATCCATGGCGGGCAGGGCGCGCATATCGCGTCCGGGTGCAGTGCCGGCGGCCGGAGGGCGGTTTGGACGAAGTAAAGAAACCGGCGGGTCAACCGCTGTTGGCGGTTTCCGGTCTCACGAAGTATTTCGGCACATTCGCCGCTTGCGACGGGATCGACCTCGAAATCGACAGGGGTGAAATCCACGCCCTGCTTGGGGAAAACGGCGCGGGCAAATCCACTCTCGTGAAAATGCTGTTCGGCGTGCTGGAGCCCTCGGCGGGCCAGATCGTCTGGCAGGGGGAGCCGGTGCGAATCGAAGCGCCGGCCCATGCGCGCAAGCTTGGCATCGGTATGGTTTTCCAGCATTTCTCGCTGTTCGAGGCGCTGACGGTGGCGGAAAACATCGCGCTCTCGCTCGATCCGGGCATTTCGCTGGCCGAGATTTCAGACGAATCGCGCCGGCTTTCGGTGGAATACGGCCTGCCGCTCGACCCGCGCGCCCATGTGGCCGATCTGTCGGTCGGCGAGCGCCAGCGCATAGAAATCGTGCGGGCGCTGTTGCAAAACCCCAGCCTCATCATTCTGGACGAGCCGACCTCGGTGCTGACGCCGCAGGAGGCCGACCGGCTGTTCGAAACACTGAACAAGCTCAGAGCCGAGGGCCGCTCGGTGCTCTACATCTCCCACCGGCTGGAGGAGGTGCAGCGGATCTGCGACAAGGCGACCGTGCTGCGCCACGGCAAGGTGACCGGGGCCTGCACGCCGCGCGAGGAAACGGCGGCTTCGCTTGCGCGCATGATGGTGGGCGGCGAGGTCTCCGAGATCAAGCGGCCCGAGGCCATGACCACGGGCCGGGTGCTGCTCGAGGCCAAGGGCCTGAACGCGCCATCGCGTACCCCGTTCGCAACCGCGCTGAAGGATATCTATCTCGAGGTCAAGGCCGGCGAGGTGCTGGCGATCGCCGGCGTTGCCGGCAACGGCCAGTCGGAACTGTTCGACGCGCTCTCGGGCGAATACCCGGTGGCTGACGGACAGAGCGTTCTGATCGACGGCAAGCCGGTTGGCTCCAAGGGCATCAATTTCCGCCGGGCGCTGGGCGCGGCCTTCGTGCCGGAGGAGCGCCACGGCCATGCCGCGGTGACCAGCCTGCCGCTTTCCGAAAATCTCGTGCTCGCCCGCAACGAGGCGGAGGCCGGAATGTTTCTGGCGGGCGGTCCGCTGAAGATGATCCGCCGGGCGGTGGCGCGGGCGCGCACCGGCGATATTTCCAAATTCATGGATGTGCGCAAGAGTGGCGAGGATCCGACAGCCGGCTCGCTTTCCGGCGGTAATCTGCAGAAGTTCATCGTCGGCCGCGAGCTGGACCGCAAGCCCAAGGTCATCATCGTCAATCAGCCGACCTGGGGCGTGGATGCCGGTGCTGCCGCCCATATCCGGCAGTCGCTGGTCGATCTCGCCCGCGCCGGTTCGGCGGTGCTGGTGATCTCGCAGGATCTCGACGAGATTTTCGAGATCGCCACCCGGATCGCCGTGATCTCGGAAGGCAGGCTTTCCGACAGCTATCCGTCGGAGACGATGACGCTGGAGAAGATCGGCCTGCTGATGGGCGGCGTCCATGGCGAGGAGACGGCCGATGCGCATTGAACTTGAAAAACGCCCGGGCGCCTCGCGCCTGTTTTCGCTGCTGTCGCCGGTGATCGCGTTTGCGCTGACCGTGGTGTTCGGGGCGATCATGTTTCTGGCGCTCGGCAAGGATCCGCTGGAGGCGCTCTACCAGTTCTTCATCTGGCCGCTGTTCGATGTCTGGTCGCTGCATGAGCTGATGATCAAGGCAGCACCCCTGATCATGATCGCGGTCGGCCTGTCGGTCTGCTACCGCTCCAATATCTGGAATATCGGCGCCGAAGGTCAGTTCACGGTCGGCGCGATCGTGGGCTCGATCGTGCCGGTCTATTTCTACCAGTGGTCGTCGCCGCTGCTTTTGCCGATCATGCTGTTGATGGGTATTGCCGGCGGCGCGCTCTACGCCAGCATTCCCGCGCTTTTGAAGAATTATTTCAACACCAATGAAATCCTGACCTCGCTGATGCTGGTCTATGTCGCCCAGCTTTTCCTCGACTGGCTGGTGCGCGGGCCGTGGCGCAATCCCGAGGGCTATAACTTCCCGCAGACCCGTGACTTCGTCGACGCGGCGACGCTACCGGAAATGGTGGCTTCCGGTCGCGCCCATTACGGCTTCGCGCTGGCCATTCTGGCAGCGCTTGCAGTGTGGTTCATGATGCGCTTCACGCTAAAGGGTTTCGAGGTCAATGTGATCGGCCAGTCGCAGCGCGCGGGGCGGTTCGCGGGCTTTTCGTCGCGGCGCATGGTGTGGTTCTGCTTCCTGCTGTCCGGCGGTCTTGCGGGCCTTGCCGGCATCAGCGAGATTTCCGGCGCGCTCGGCTATCTGCAGCCGCAGATCTCGCCGGGTTACGGCTTCACCGCGATCATCGTCGCTTTTCTCGGCCGCCTCAATCCGCTCGGCGCGATCGTCGCGGGTCTGGTTCTGGCGCTGACCTATATCGGCGGCGAAGGGGTGCAGTTCACCATGGGCGTCTCCGACAAGGTCACGCGCGTGTTCCAGGGCATGCTGCTGTTCTTCGTGCTCTCCTGCGATACGCTGATCCTTTACAAGGTGCGCGTGATTTTTGCGGGCAAATCGTCCGAAGCGCCGCCCGGCCAGCCTGTTGAGGAGAAAGCGTCATGATTGTCGAAGCCATTCTGCTCACGATCATCACGGCCTCGACGCCGCTGGTTCTGGCGGCAATCGGCGAACTGGTGTGCGAGCGCGCCGGCGTCCTCAATCTCGGCGTTGAAGGCATGATGGTGATGGGCGCGGTCGGCGCCTTCACCGCGGCGCATGCCACCGGCTCGCCCTGGATCGGCATGATGGCCGGAATGATCACGGGCGCTGTGTTTTCACTGCTGTTCGGTTTCCTGACACTGACGCTGGTCGCCAACCAGGTGGCGACGGGTCTCGCGCTGACGATCCTGGGGCAGGGGCTTTCGGCGATGATCGGCGAGGGCCTGGTCGGCAGGCCCGGCGTCAAGATGCCCTCGCTCGATATACCGGTTCTGTCCGACATTCCCGTCATCGGGCCGCTGCTGTTCGACCAGGATATCTTCTTCTATCTCTCGATCGCGATCGTGGCCGGCGTTTCCTGGTTCTTGTTCAGGACCCGTCGCGGACTGGTGCTGCGTTCGGTCGGCGACAACCATGCATCTGCCCATGCGCTCGGCATCAATGTCATCGGCATTCGCTATCTCGCGGTGATGTTCGGCGGCGCCTGCGCGGGGCTTGCGGGCGCGCAGCTATCGCTGGTCTATACCCCGCAATGGTCGGAGAACATGGCGGCCGGGCGCGGCTGGATCGCGCTTGCGCTTGTGGTGTTTGCCTCCTGGCGGCCCTGGGGCGTGCTGGTCGGCGGCTATCTGTTCGGCGCGGTCACGATCGGCCAGCTTCACGCCCAGGCCTTCGGCATTGCCGTTCCGTCGCAATTCCTCTCGGCGCTGCCCTATGTGGTCACCGTCCTCGTGCTCGTCATCATCTCCCAGAACCGGAGGATGACGCTCATCAATACGCCCGCTTCGCTCGGGAAATCCTTTGTCCCGGATCGCTAGGCGGATTAGACTGAACCCTTCAACCCAAATGAGGTGAACGATGAAAACGCTGAACTTCGCACTGGCCGCCTCGGCGGCGATTATCGCCGGGCTTTATGCAACCGGCGCCAGCGCCCAGGAAGACGTCAAGGCTTGCTTCGTCTATGTCGGCTCGGCAACCGATGGCGGCTGGACCCAGGCCCATGATATCGCCCGGCAGGAGCTCGAGGACACGCTCGACATCGAAACCGCCTATATCGAAAACGTGCCGGAAGGCCCGGATGCCGAGCGCGCGATCGAGCGCATGGCGCGTTCCGGCTGCACCATTGTCTTCACCACCTCCTTCGGCTTCATGGAGCCGACGCTGAAGGTTGCTGCGAAATATCCGGATGTGAAGTTCGAGCACGCCACCGGCTACAAGACAGCCGACAATGTCGCGACCTACAATTCGCGCTTCTATGAAGGCCGCTATATCTCGGGCGTGATCGCCGGCTCGATCTCCGAATCCGGCATTGGCGGCTATATCGGCTCGTTCCCGATCCCGGAAGTTGTCATGGGCATCGACGCTTTTCAGCTCGGCGCGCAATCGGTCAACCCGGATTTCAAGACCAAGGTGGTCTGGGCCAATACCTGGTTCGATCCCGGCCGCGAGGCCGATGCCGCCAAGGCGCTGATCGACCAGGGCGTCGACGTTCTCGCCCAGCATACCGATACTACCGCGCCGATGCAGATCGCCGCCGAACGCGGCATCAAGGCGTTCGGACAGGCCTCCGACATGATCGAAGCCGGGCCGGAAACCCAACTTACCGCCATCATCGACACCTGGGCGCCCTACTACATCAAGCGCGTCGAGGCCGTTCAGAATGGCACCTGGGAATCCGAGCAGAGCTGGGATGGCCTGAAGGACGGCATCCTGACGATGGCGCCCTACACCAACATGCCGGATGACGTGAAAAAATTCGCCGAAGAGACTGAAGCTAAAATCATTTCCGGCGAACTGAAGCCCTTCACCGGCCCGGTTACCCTGCAGGATGGCACGCCGTGGCTTGCCGAAGGCGAAGAAGCCGACGACGGCACGCTGCTCGGCCTCAATGTTCTGGTCGAAGGCGTCGAAGGCTCGCTGCCGAAATCGGAATAAGGGCTCCTTGCTGTCCCCACACTCCGCGTCATCCTCGGGCTTGACCCGAGGATCCAGGGCCCCATGACGTGGGCTTTTAAACAGTCTTTCTGTTCAAAGGCTCAAGCGGAATGGATGCTCGGACCAAGTCCGAGCATGACCCCTGTGG
>NZ_DEPM01000139.1:0-292 GCF_002358775.1 Martelella sp. UBA3392 | reverse complement strand
AGTCCGAGCATGACCCCTGTGGGGAGGCAGGCGAAGGCAACAGCCCGTGCGTCTGCGGGTTTATCAGCAGTCTGGGCCCGGCGTTTTTCGACGCTGGGCTTTTTCTTGTTAAGCCTCGGGCGCGTTCAGCCCGCGTACCGCATCTTGATACCAAAATCGCGCGAAGCACGCTTCCAAATCGAGCCGATGCGTCTTAGCCTGCCCTCCTGAATGAAACTGATTTGCGCGGCTCTTGGTCCGTGCGCCAGATATAGACCCGGAACCGAATGCAGACTTTCCATTCCCTGATCCC